>NZ_JBHTVZ010000011.1:0-30097 GCF_042792715.1 Isoptericola sp. NPDC056618
GTGTGTTTGGGGGTCTTTTTCCCCGGGGGCCTTCTTCGGCCGGCGCTGGCGTCCCCCCCCACATCCACCCCGCCGGCGCCCCCCGGCTGTCCCCCGGGGGGCCCCGCGACGTGTGCCACGACACAACGGCGAGGGGCTCAGTCCCCGTCGTGCCCCGCCGGGAGCCCGTCGACCTGGCGGAACGTCGTGCCGCCGTCGAGGGCCAGGACGCCGGCGAAACGGAGCAGGTCGCTGATCGTCGTGACCATCTTCCCGCCGTCGATCCGCACCCCCTGCGCCGGGGTCCAGCCCACGGAGAGGTAGGAGGTGTCGTCGGCCTTGAGCAGGTAGACGAAGGTCTCGCACAGGATCCGGCTGCCGACGTCCCCGAGGAAGTTGCCGTTCCCCTGGATCTCCGCCTCCTTGAGCACGTAGTACCACAGCGGCGTGCCGTCCAGCGCCGCCAGGGCGTCCTTGACGTCCTGGGACGCACCCCGGGTGAGCTGCTCGGGAGTCAGGGCCGGCACGTGCAGCGCCTCCGCCACCGCCTCACCGGTCGGCAGGGACAGCCAGTACCCGCGCAGCAGGTTCCGCTGCGCGAGCTGCTTGAGCAGGGCGCTGACCCCCGGGGCCAGGCCCGGGTCGTTGCCCTCCTTGAGCATCGTCGCCAGGCCGTTGGCGAGGAAGGGGTCGATCTTCGCCGCCGAGCGCCGGCGGTCGGGGTCGCCCTTGTCGACGAACCGGGCCCAGTCGATCGGCCAGTTCGACGGGAGCACCTCGCCGGGAGGCGCACCCGTGGGCACGAGGCCGCCACCCCCGGTGAACTCGAACAGCTGCACCAGGCTCCCGAACGCGGCCCGTGGCGGTGCGGCCGGCGGGGCGACCTTCCCGAAGTTGAGGTTGAAGTCGTAGCCGCCCCGCACCATCGAGTGCCCGAAACGGAAGGCCGCGACCGCGAACTCGAGCGGCATCGCGATCTTGCGGCGGGGCCGGAACAGCAGGGAGGGCTCCACGAGCACCTCGTCGAGCACCCCCGGCTTGGTCAGCGTCCGCAGGTAGTCGTGGACGACCAGCCACTGGTAGTGGTGCTGCGTGAGCTGCTGGGCGCGGTCGAAGACCGCCCGCTCGTCCACCGTGAGCCACGGCTCGGTGCGGCGGACCCACTCGACGACGGCGTTGTGGAACCGGATGAACCCGAGGTGGAGCTGCGCCACGACGAGGTTCTCGTCGTTGCGCCCGTCCGGGATCTTCGCCGACCCGGGGGCGGGTCGGTCGTCCTCGGGGGCGTCGAGGTCGGCGATCTCCTCGGACGAGAACCGCGGCAGGTCGCGCTGCGGGTCGTCGCCCGGGGGGACCAGCTCGAACCCCGGGATCGGGGTCGTCGCCACGCGGCCGAGCGCGAGCTTGGTCGGGTCGGTCGTGGCGTATGCGGCCTCGCTGCGGGTGGTCCTCCGTCCGGGCTCCCCCGGGAACCGCGGTCCGCTGCCGTACAGGCTGTCGAGGTTGAGGAACGGGTGCCGGCCGTTGTGCAGGCTGCGGACCACGACCTCGGGCGGGAACGCCGTGAACGGGTCGGACACGATGTCGCCCAGCACCAGGTCGCCGGGTCGCGGCCGCTCCCCCGCCTCCGGCGGCCCGTCGGGCCCGTTGGTGTTGAGGGTGATGTCGTGGTCGATGAACTGACCCCAGTAGGTGTAGATCGCGGGCACCGTGGAGTCCAGGGCCGGGTTCGGCGGACCTGCCGGCTCGATCATCCCCGCGCCGAGCTTCTTCAGCGCCGCGACGACCGCGTCCACGGTCGGTCCACCGATCGGCCCCTCGGGCGGGTCGTCGCCGACCGGCAGGTGCGCGGCGGGGAAGCGCCCGCGCAGGCCGCGGAAGAGGTAGTCGAACGACGTCGTCGCCTCGAAGCGGTCCTCGACGATGTCGCGCAGGACGGCGAGCTCCGTCTCGTGCAGCAGGGGTGCGGGCGACGACCCCGGGTCGGGGTCGGGTCGCGGACGGGGTCGAGGGCGCGGGCGGACCTGGCCGCCGTGGCGCACGCTGCGCACCGTCCGGCCGACCGGGTCCGAGTGGAGGTCGTGCCCGGGCTCGGGCGCTTCCTGCTCGATGGTCTGCTGAGCCGCCATGGCTCTGCCCCTCTCGGGAGAAGCGGGCGCCGGGCGCCGCCCGACGCGGGGCGAGTCCCGGGCCGCCGCCGCTCAGGGAGGGAGACGGCCCGGGACAGCGCGCTGCGACGCGGCCACCGCAGTGGATCAGGGAGTGCGGTGGCACGCCGCGACGGGTCCGCGGTACCACCGCGGCCCACGGACCGGGCACGCCCGCTCCGTCACGCCAGGAGAGAGGGCCGCCGCCCGCGACCGTGACCGGTCGCGCGAGCTTTCACCCGCTCCCGCGTCGCGGGAGGCGTCAGCGCAGGATCTCGGCGCAGAATCTCAGCGCAGGATGTCGCGCGCCCGCGCGACGTCGGCGTGCATCTGCTCGATGAGCGGCTCGATGCCGTCGAACCGCAGCGTGGGACGGAGCCGCTCCACGAGCTCCAGCACGACCGTCTCCCCGTACAGGTCCAGGTCGTCGCGGTCGAGCACGTAGGCCTCGACGCGACGCTCCACGCCGTCGAACGTGGGGTTGGTGCCCACGGAGATGGCCGCGGGCAGGTCGGCGTCGGGGTTGCCCGGGTCCTCCTGCGCGAGCCGCGGGCGCAGCAGACGGCCCGCGTACACGCCGTCGGCGGGGACCATGCCCTCGGCGTGCCCGAGGTTCGCCGTCGGGAAGCCGAGCTCCCGCCCGCGCGCGTCCCCGTGCACCACGGTGCCGCGCACGCGGTGGGGCCGGCCGAGCACCTCGGCCGCCTGGGCCACGTCGCCCTCCGCCAGCAGCGCCCGCGCGGCCGACGACGACCAGCGCTCGCGCGCCCCGGCGCTGCCGGGCGCGCACTCGCCGACGTCGTCCACGGCCACGACCTCGAAGCCGTGGGTACCGCCGAGCTCCACCATCGTGGCCAGCGTGCCGGCGTTGCCCTTGCCGAACCGGACGTCGTGCCCGACGACGACGGAGCGCGCGCCCAGCCCGTCCACCAGGTAGCGGGTGACGAACTCCTCCGGCGTCTGCGCGGCGAGATCGAGCGTGTACGGCACGACCAGGGCGGCGTCGAGGCCCGCACGGGCCAGGAGGTCGAGCCGGTCGCGCAGCCCCGTCAGCAGCTCGGGCGCCGTCTCCGGACGGTGCACCTGGGCCGGGTGCGGGTCGAAGGTGAGCGCCACCGCGAGGCGGTCGTCGGCGCGGGCCAGGTCCACGAGACGCCCCAGCACGGCCTGGTGGCCGCGGTGGACGCCGTCGAAGTTGCCGATCGTGACGACCGACGGGCCGAAGCCGTCGGGGACCTGGTCCAGGTCCGTGAACACCTGCACGCGTCGCGCTCCGTCTCGTCGAGGTCGGCTGCCGGCGCCCCCTGCGGGCACCGACCGTCAAGAATAGACCGACGATCCCGCCCCGGACGGACGCGCGCCTCGCTCATCGCGGCAGCGCCGCCGCGGCGGCGCCACCGTGCCTCCGGAGTTCCTCCCGGGGCACCGGGCGAGATCGGCCGGTGGTCCCCACCCGGGGCGGGCGCCACCCTGATGCGCGCCCTGGCGTACTTCCCGTCGGCGGACGCCGCGCCCGCGTGGCTCGCCCTCGGCCTTGGGCCGCGGCGGGGATGCTCCTGTCGCTGGTGGGCCACCTGCGCACCGCCGGCGGCGTCGAGCCCGACGCCGAGGCCGCGCGGGTCGCGGCGTGCGCTCAGCCGCCGGCCGGGGCGAGCACGAGGACGGGCTTCGCCAGCGCCTCGCCCCGGCGACGGGTGTCCTCCAGCAGCGCGACGAGCACGCCGTCCGGGCCGATCGCGGCGACCGTGCCGCGCTCCCCGCTCGCCGGCACCCACTGGCCGTAGCCGAGGGCGCGAGCCTCGTCGGCCGTCAGCTCCCGGACCGGGAACGTCGCGCGGGCGGCCTCCGCGAGCGGCAGCGTCGCGAGCACGCCGTCGGCGTCCGCCTGGGCCTCGAGCTCGTCGAGCGTGCGCGCCGCGGCGAGCTCGTAGCCGCCCACCCTCGTGCGGCGCAGCGCCGTGAGGTGGCCACCCGTCCCGAGCGCGGCGCCCAGGTCGCGGGCCAGCGCGCGGACGTACGTCCCCGAGGACACGACCACGGTCACGTCGACGTCGAGCACCGCCACGCCGTCGTCCGTCGTCGCGGGGCGGGTGCCGAGCACGTCGAAGCGGCTCACGGTGACCGGGCGGGCCTCGAGGACGACGTCCTCCCCCGCCCGGGCGCGCGCGTAGGCACGCTTGCCGTCCACCTTGATCGCGCTCACCGTGGTGGGCACCTGCCGGATGTCCCCCGTCAGGACGGCCGCCTCGCGCGCCAGGTCCGCGCCGTCGACGCCGCCGCCGACCCCGAGGGCCTCGACGACCTCGCCCTCCGCGTCGTCGGTCGTGGTGGCGACACCGAGGCGGATCGTCGCGTCGTACGCCTTGTCCGCGCCGACCACGTAGGTGAGCAGCTTGGTGGCCCGCCCGACCCCGACGACGAGCACGCCCGTCGCCATCGGGTCGAGGGTGCCCGCGTGCCCGACCTTGCGCGTCCCCGCCAGCCGGCGGCACCGCCCGACGACGTCGTGGCTGGTCCAGCCCGCCGGCTTGTCGACGACGAGGAACCCGTCAGGAGCGGTCGGGCGGCGGGGCGGGCGCTCCCCCTGGCCGCTCACTCGTCCTCGTCGTCCTCGCGCGGCTTGCGGTACGGGTCCTCCTCGCCGGCGAAGCCCTTGCCCTCACGCAGGGCGGCGAGCTCGGCGTCCCGGCGCTGCGCCTCGATGAGCGCGGCGTCCAGGTGCGCGGCGTTCTCCGGCATCGAGTCCAGGAAGAACTCGATGGTCGGGGTGAGGCGCACGCCGGTCTGCTTGCCGACCTCCGAGCGGATCATCCCCTTGGCGCTCTCCAGCGCCGCGGCGGTGCCCGCCCGCTCCTCGTCCGTGCCGAAGACCGTGTAGAACACCGAGGCGTTCTGCAGGTCGCCCGTCACGCGCACGTCGGTCACGGTGACGAAGCCGAGACGCGGGTCCTTGATCCGCGTGTCGAGCAGCTGTGCGACGATCTCCTTGATGCGGTCCGCGAGCTTGCGGGCGCGCGGGTTCTCGGGCCTGTCGCCCTTGGGACCGGGCATGGGTGTCTCCCTCTCTCGACGCCGACGGCGCCCCGCCCTGCCCTGCTCCTGTCGAAGCGGGGCGGGTCGGGACGCCGTCGGACTGTACCTTGCGGCGCGACCGTCAGGCGCGCGGCTTCTCGCGCATCTCGAAGGTCTCGATGATGTCACCCTCGGTGACGTCGTTGAACGACCCCAGGCCGATACCGCACTCGAAGCCCTCGCGGACCTCGGTGACGTCGTCCTTCTCGCGACGCAGCGACTCGATCGTGAGGTCGTCCCCGACGATCTTGCCGTTGCGCAGGACGCGCGCCTTCGTGTTGCGGCGGATGGTGCCCGACCGGACGATCGAGCCCGCGATGTTGCCGAACTTCGAGGAGCGGAAGACCTGGCGGATCTCCGCCGTGCCCAGCTGGGCCTCCTCGTACTCCGGCTTGAGCATCCCCTTGAGGGCCGCCTCGACGTCGTCGATCGCCTGGTAGATGACCGAGTAGAACTTGACCTCGACGCCCTCGCGGTCCGCGAGGTCCTCGACGCGCTCGCCGAACTTCACGTTGAAGCCGATGATGACCGCGTTGTCGACCGTGGCCAGGTTGACGTCGTTCTGCGTGATCGCACCCACACCGCGGTGGATGACGCGCAGCTCGACCTCGTCGCCGACGTCGATCTTGAGCAGTGCGTCCTCCAGAGCCTCCACGGCACCGGAGACGTCGCCCTTGAGGACCAGGTTGAGGGTCTCGACCTTGCCCTGCTGGAGCGCCTGCGTGAAGTCCTCGAGGCTGATGCGCTTGCGGCGCTTGGCCAGGAGGGCGGCACGCTCGGCGGCCTCGCGCTTCTCGGCGATCTGGCGGGCCGTGCGCTCGTCCGGCGCCACCAGGAAGGTGTCGCCGGCGCTCGGCACCGACGCGAGACCGAGCACCAGGACCGGCCGGGCCGGGCCCGCCTCGGTCACGGCCTCGCCGTGCTCGTCGAACATGGCGCGCACGCGGCCGTGGGCCGTGCCCGCGACGATCGCGTCACCGACGTGCAGGGTGCCCGACTGGACGAGGACGGTCGCGACGGCGCCGCGGCCCTTGTCGAGGTTGGCCTCGATGGCCACGCCTCGGGCGTCCTTGTCCGGGTTCGCCCGCAGGTCCAGCGAGGCGTCCGCCGTGAGCAGCACGGCCTCGAGGAGCTGGTCGATGCCCTGGTTCTGCTTCGCGGAGACGTCGACGAACATCGTCTCGCCGCCGTACTCCTCGGCCACCAGGTTGTACTCGGTGAGCTGCTGGCGGATCTTGTCGGGGTTCGCCCCCTCCTTGTCCACCTTGTTCACCGCGACCACGATCGGCACGTTGGCCGCCTGGGCGTGGTTCAGCGCCTCCACCGTCTGCGGCATGACGCCGTCGTCGGCGGCGACCACGAGGATCGCGATGTCCGTCACCTGGGCACCACGGGCACGCATGGCGGTGAACGCCTCGTGGCCCGGGGTGTCGATGAAGGTGATCGGGCGGTCGACGCCCTCGTGCTCACGACGCACCTGGTACGCACCGATGTGCTGGGTGATGCCGCCGGCCTCGCCGGAGACGACGTCGGTCTGGCGGATCGCGTCGAGAAGACGCGTCTTGCCGTGGTCGACGTGACCCATGACGGTGACGACCGGCGGACGCGGCATGAGCTCGTCGTCCGACTCGCCCTCGAGCTCTGCGTCGAGGTCGATGTCGAAGGCCCCGAGCAGCTCGCGGTCCTCCTCCTCGGCCGACACCATCTCGATGACGTAGCCGAGCTCGGAGGCCAGCGTGCCGAACGTGTCCTCGTCCAGCGACTGCGTCGCGGTCGCCATCTCACCGAGGTGGAACAGCACCGTGACCAGGCTCGCGGGGTTCGCGTCGATCTTGTCGGCGAAGTCGTTCAGCGACGAGCCGTGGCGCAGGCGGACGACGGTCGAACCGTTGCCGCGGGGCACCTGCACGCCGCCGAGCGACGGCGCCTGCATCTGCTCGAACTCCTGCCGCTTCGCGCGCTTCGACTTCCGCCCGCGGACCGGACGGCCGCCTGCGCGGCCGAAAGCACCCTGCGTGGAACCGCGACCGGCACCGCCGCGACCGCCGGGACGGCCGCCGAAGCCGCCGCCGCCACCGGGGCGGAAGCCGCCGCCGCCACCGCCGCCGGGGCCGCCACCGCGACCGCCGCCACGACCGCCGCCCGCGGGCGCCGGTCGCTCGCCGGGACGCGGCATCGAGGTCTTGCCCGGCATCATGCCGGGGTTGGGGCGCGGGCCGCCGGGACGGGGCGCCGCGGGACGCGGGCCGCCGGGACGGGGACCGCCCGGACGGGGACCGCCGGGACGCTCGCCCGAACGCTCGGGCGCGGCCTCGCCGCGGTCCGGGCGCTGGCCGGGGCGCGGCATGCCCTGGCTCGACGCGAACGGGTTGTTGCCCGGGCGCGGGCCACCGGCGCCGCCGGGGCGCTGCCCCTGGCGCGGCATGCCCTGGCTGGACGCGAACGGGTTGTTGCCGGGGCGCGGTGCGCGGCCGCCCTTGCCGTCACGACCACCGTCACGGCCGCCGTCGCGCTGCTCGCGCGCGGCCGGCGCCGGCTTCGGCGCCGCGGGACGCGGACCGGGGGTCGGCGCGCCGGGGCGGTTGGCGGGCTTGGCCGGGGCCTCCGGCGTCGCCGCAGCGGGGGTCGCGGCCGCCGCCGGGGCGGCGGGCGCCTCGGCCTCGGGCGCGGGGGTGGTCGGCTTCTGCGCGGCGGGCTTGGGGGCGGGCTTCGCCGGAACCGCCTTCTGCTCGGCGCGGGGCGCCGCAGCCTTCGGCTCGGCGGACTTGCTCGCCGGGGCGCCCGAGGACGCGGGTGCCGCGTCCTTGTACTTGTCGCGCATGGCTCGCTCGACCGGTGCCTCGAGCGTCGAGGACGCCGATCGGACGAACTCGCCCGCCGACTTCAGGTCGGCGAGCAGGGTCTTGCTCTCCACCCCGAGCTGCTTGGCCAGCTCGTGAACGCGGATCTTCGCCACAACTCTCCTGTCTCGGCCCTCCTGCGAGACAGGGAGGACCGTCGTTAGTACCGAGTACTCATCGCACGGAACTCATCGGGTGCCCATCGGCTTCTGACCCGCTTCCTTGTCGACTTCAGTGGGTGCGGCCGAGCGTGCTCGGTCGCGATGGTCCGGCCGCCGGGTGGCGGTGCGGACCGGAGGGACTCAACGGTCTCGCCGCTCCAGGTGTTCCCGGACGCCGGAGAGGTCGAGGGGACCGGTGACGCGCAGGGCGCGCGGCACGGCCCGACGACGCTCGGCGAGCGCCAGGCAGGCGGACGTCGGATGGATCCAGGCGCCACGCCCCGGCAGGCACCCTCGCACGTCGACCACGAGGACTCCCTCGCGTCCCGACGGCTCGAGCACCAGCCGCAGAAGAGCGGACCGCTGGTCACGCTCCCGGCACCCGACGCACGTCCGTACCGGGCCGGAGGTTTCCGGAGGGGTACGAGGGGAGGTCGAGGGCTGGGCGCGTGGCCCGGTCCCCGACAGTCTAGCGCGACGACCCACGTGCCGTGACCGGCCTCAGCCCTCGGCCCCGCGGCTCGCCGCGGCGCCACCTGCGTCGTCGCCCTCGGAAGCGCCCCCGGCGGGGGCCGCCTCGTCCGAACGGATGTCGATGCGCCAGCCCGTCAGCTTCGCGGCGAGACGGGCGTTCTGCCCCTCCTTGCCGATCGCGAGCGACAGCTGGTAGTCCGGCACGACGGCCCGCGCGGCCTTGGCGTCGGCGTCGACCACGGTGACGGAGGTCACACGGGCGGGCGAGAGCGCGTTGGCCACGAAGCGCGCCGGGTCGTCGCTGTGGTCGACGATGTCGATCTTCTCCCCGTGCAGCTCCGCCATGACGGCACGCACGCGCGCGCCCATCGGGCCGATGCAGGCGCCCTTGGCGTTCAGCCCGGCCACCTTGGACCGGACGGCGACCTTGGAGCGGTGGCCCGCCTCGCGGGCGATCGCCGTGATCTCGACGGCGCCGTCCGCGATCTCCGGGACCTCGAGCTCGAACAGCTTGCGCACGAGGCCCGGGTGCGTGCGGCTCAGCACCACCTGGGCGCCCTTCATGCCGCGGGACACCTCGACCACGTAGGCGCGCAGCCGCTCGCCGTGGACGTACTCCTCGGTGGGCACCTGCTCGTGCGGGGGCAGGACGGCCTCCGTGCCGCCGACGTCCACGAGGACGACGCGCGGGTCGCGGCCCTGCTGGATGACGCCGGCGAGGACCTCGCCCTCCTTGCCGCGGAACATGCCGAGCACCTGGTCGTCCTCGGCGTCGCGCAGTCGCTGCACGATGACCTGCCGGGCCGTCGCGGTCGCGATGCGGCCGAAGTCGGCGGGCGTGTGGTCGAACTCGGGCCCCAGCTCGATCGTGGGCCGCGCCTCCGGGTCCTCGGGGTCCGGCGTGCGGATCTCCTCGCGCGCCCAGACGGCGACGTGCCCGGACTTGCGGTCCACCTCCACGCGGGCGCGCGGGTAGGCGTCGGGGGTGCGGTGGTAGGCCGACAGCAGCGCCTGCTCGATCGCTTCCACGAGGACGTCGAGGCTGATGTCCCGCTCCCGCTCCAGCAGCCGAAGCGTGCTCATGTCGATGTCCATCGTCAGCCCTCCTCGTGACGGGCGGAGCCCGTGGTGTGGTCCCGGGCGGCGCCCGTGTCCGTGTCTGTCTCCGGGTCTGCATCACCGGGCGCCTCGTCCAGGCGCTTCAGCTCGACCTCGATCTTGCCCTGGCGCACGTCGGCGAGGGGCACCCGGGTGCCGTCCTCGAGCACCAGCACCGCGTCCTCGCCCGCGTCACCCGTGCGGGGCTCGACGTCCGTCAGGCGCCCCGACGTCGTGCCGCCGGCGCGCAGCCGCAGCACGACCAGGCGGCCGCGCGCGCGCCGGAAGTGGCGCAGCTCGGTCAGCGGACGGGAGGTGCCGGGCGTCGAGATCTCGAGCGTGTACGCGCCGGGGACGACGTCGTCGGCGTCCAGCGCCGCGGAGACCGCGCGCGAGACGTCGCCGAGCGTGTCGGAGTCGAGGCTGCCCAGCACGTCCTCGGGGAGGTCCACGGTGACGCGCACGACCGACTTCGCGCCGGCCTGCGTGACGACGACGTCCTCGAGGTACAGGCCCGCGCCGTCGACCGCCGGGGTGACGACCCGCCGCACCGCCTCGGCCTTCGCTCCGCCCGCCGTGGTGCGGCCGTGCTGCGCTGCCATCCCTGCCTCCCGTGGGTCACGTCGTGGACTGCCGTGTGCTCCCGCGCCGGGACGTCCCGCGGCCGGTGTGTCGTTGTGTGCAGCGACCAGCGTAACGAACGACGGGGCCGTCCCGCGCCGTCCGGCGCCCGTGACGGGCGGAGGAACGTCACACGGACGGGGCCGCGCGCGTGGCATCATCGGCCTCGATGGAACCTCAGCCCGCCCCCGGCCGGTTCGCCGACGACGTGACCGGCGCGGCCGTGCCCACCGCCCAGCGACGCCCCGTGGCGGCCGCCGCGGGCGCGCTGCTCGCCGTCGGGCTCCTGGCGGGGTGCGGCGTGCGGCTGGAGGCCCCGCCCGCGGGCGAGCCGGTGCCCGACAGCCTCGAGGTGGTGCGCCGCACCGCCGTCGCGGACGCCCTCCTCGTGGCCGACGGTGCCGAGGCTGCGCTCGAGGAGGTCCCCACGTCGCGCAAGCGGGTCGTCGCCGAGCTCACGCGCATCGCCGCGGACTCGCGCGAGCAGGCCGAGGCGCTGGGCGGCGAGTACGACTCCGGGCTCGCGACCGGCGCCCCCACGGACACGCAGTCCTCGGCCTGGGACAAGGCGACCCCGGCGGACGTCGTGGAGGCGCTCGACGACGCGGCCGCCCGGTCGCGGACGGCCGCCGGGAGCACGGGCGACGGGCCGCTGGCCCGGCTGCTGGCCTCGGTCGGCGCGGCGCAGACCGTCTCGGGCGAGCGCCTCGCGGCGCTGGTCGACGTCGCCGGTCCCGACGTCGTCGAGCCCCGCGTGCCGGAGTCTGCGGACGCCGACGCGGACGACGAGGGCGACGCGGGCGACGCGGGCGACGAGGACGACGCGGAGGAGGCGACCCCCTCCGGCTCCCCGACGGACGACGCCACGGCGACCGGACAGGACGCCGGGGGCAGCAGCGCGCAGGACGACGACACCGTGCCCGAGGGGCTCACGCCCCACGACCTGAGCACTCTCGTCGTGTCCGAGGACGCGACCCGCTACGCGCTGCAGCTGCGCGCGGCGATCGGCTCCGGCACGACGCGCGACCGGCTGCTCGAGCGGGTCGCCGTGCACGCGCAGCGGGCGGACGGATGGGCCGCCGTGGCGGGCACGCAGGCCACCGCGGACGACCCGCGCCGCGCGGCGTACGCCGTACCGCGGGTCGCCGAGCAGGGTGACAAGGCCCTGGTGATCGACCTGGAGAACGACCTCGCCACCGACTACGCGACCCTCGTGGGCACGACGGCGGCCGGGACCCGCGCGGTGCTCGTCGACCTGCTGGTCGACTCCGCCGTGGCCCTCGACGACTGGGGCGCCGAGCCCGAGCCGTTCCCCGGCCTGCCGGAGCAGGCCGGGGACGACGCGGCCGCCTAGTCTTCCGCGGGACCGTCCGGGGGTCAGTCCGCCAGCAGGGCGGCCACGCGCTCGGTCACGACCCGCGCGGCGTCGGCCACCGGGACCTGCTCCGACGCCCCCGCGCGGGGGCGCACCTCCACCAGGCCGTCCGCCAGGCCGCGGCCGACGACGACGATCAGCGGCACGCCGAAGAGCTCCGCGTCGGCGAACTTCACGCCGGGCGACACCTTGGGGCGGTCGTCGTAGATCACCTCGACGCCCGCGTCGACCAGCTCGGTGGCGAGCTTCTCGGCGGCGTCGAAGACCTCGGTGCCCTTGCCCGTCGCGACGACGTGCACGTGCGCGGGCGCGACGTGCGCCGGCCACGCGAGGCCCTTGTCGTCGTGGTTGACCTCGGCCAGGGCCGCGAGGGCACGAGTGACGCCGATGCCGTACGAGCCCATCGTCACGGTGACGGCCTTGCCGTTCACGTCGAGGACCTTGAGGTCCAGGGCCTCGGCGTACTTGCGGCCGAGCTGGAAGATGTGGCCGATCTCGATGCCGCGCGCGAGCTCGAGCGGCCCGGAGCCGTCGGGAGCGGGGTCGCCCGCACGCACCTCGGCCGCCTCGATGGTGCCGTCCGCGGTGAAGTCGCGCCCGGCCACGAGGTCGAACACGTGCTTGCCCGGAGCGTCCGCGCCGGTGATCCACCGGGTGCCGGGCACCACGCGCGGGTCGAGCAGGTAGCGGACGGCGGAGACCGTCGAGCCGTCCTCGGTCTCGACCTGCGCGCCCTGCGGGCCCAGCGCGCCGGGCCCGATGTAGCCCTTGACCAGCTCCGGGTGCGCGGCGAAGTCCGCCTCGGTGGCGGGCTCGGCCTCGGCCGGGGTGAGGGACGCCTCGAGGCGCTTGACGTCGACCTCGCGGTCACCCGGCAGCCCCACGACGAGCAGCTCGCGCCGGCCGTCCGGGTGCGTGACGGCGAGCACCACGTTCTTCAGGGTGTCCGCCGCGGTCCAGGGACGGTCGGGGCGGGGGTGCTGCTCGTTCGCGCACGCCACCAGCGACTCGATCGTCGGGGTGTCGGGGGTGTCCTCGACGTGCGCGGCCGGCGCGTCGGCGAAGGGCAGCGCGTCCGGGACGGGCGTGACCACGGCCTCGACGTTGGCCGCGTACCCGCCGGCCGAGCGCACGAACGTGTCCTCGCCGATGGCCGACGGCGACAGGAACTCCTCGGACCGCGAGCCGCCCATCGCACCGGACGTCGCCGAGACGATGACGAAGTCCAGGCCGAGGCGCTCGAAGATGCGCTGGTAGGCGCCGCGCTGCCGCTCGTACGACGCGGCGAGGCCCTCGTCGTCGATGTCGAACGAGTAGGCGTCCTTCATGATGAACTCGCGCCCGCGCATGAGGCCGGCGCGGGGACGCGCCTCGTCCCGGTACTTCGTCTGGATCTGGTACAGGGCCAGGGGCAGGTCCTTGTACGAGGAGTACAGGTCCTTCACCAGGAGGGCGAACATCTCCTCGTGCGTCGGCGCGAGGAGATAGTCGGCATCCTTGCGGTCCTGCAGGCGGAAGAGGTTGGGGCCGTACTCGGTCCAGCGGCCGGTGGCCTCGTAGGGCTCCCGCGGCAGCAGGGCCGGGAAGTGCACCTCCTGCGCGCCGATCGCGTCCATCTCCTCGCGGACGACGGCCTCGATCTTCGCCAGCACGCGCAGGCCGAGCGGCAGCCACGAGTAGATGCCGGGGGCGGCGCGGCGGATGTAGCCGGCGCGCACCAGCAGGCGGTGGCTCGCGACCTCCGCGTCGGCCGGGTCCTCGCGCAGGGTGCGGACGAAGAGCTGGGACAGGCGGAGCAGGTCGCCCTGGGGCTGACGGGCGGACACGATCGACATGGGGGCAAGCCTAGCGGCGCGCCGGGGCTCCCCCGGTCGCCCGGACCCCCGGTCCCGCGCCGGCCCCTTCCCCTGGTCGGCGTCGGGCCCGGCTGGCAGCATGGCCGCATGCCCGAGCTTCCCGAGGTGCAGGCGCTGGCGGAGTTCCTCGACGCTCGTACGTCCGGACACCGCGTCGTCGCGGCCGACGTCGCGGCCATCGCCGCGCTCAAGACCTTCGACCCGCCGGTGACGGCGCTCGTCGGGCAGGAGGTCCGCGGCGTCACGCGCCACGGCAAGTGGCTCGATCTCACGGCCGGCCCGGACGGCGACGAGGTGCACCTGCTGTTCCACCTGTCGCGCGGCGGGTGGGTGCGCTGGTCGGACCAGGCGCCCACGACGCCGGTCCGCCCGCGGATGGGCGGCTCGTCGCGCGGGGCGGCGTTGGCACTGCGGGTGCGGCTCGACGACGGCGCGGGCTTCGACCTCACCGAGGCGGGCACCCGCAAGCGACTGGCGGTGCACGTGGTGCGCGACCCGCAGGAGGTGGAGCAGGTCGCCACGCTCGGCGTCGACCCGCTCTCGGGCGACTTCACCCCGGAGGCGCTCGCCGCGCTGATGCAGGAGCGGAACCAGCAGGTCAAGGGCCTGCTGCGCGACCAGCGCGCGATCGCGGGCATCGGCAACGCCTACTCCGACGAGATCCTGCACGTCGCGAAGGTCTCGCCGTTCAAGCTCACGCGGTCGTTCACCCCGGAGGAGGTCACGGCGCTGCACGACGCCGTCGTGACCACCGTGCGCGACGCGGTCGCGGCGTCGTCGGGCAAGCCCGCGAAGGAGCTCAAGGACGCCAAGCGCCGCGGGATGCGCGTGCACGGCCGCACGGGCGAGGCGTGCCCCGTCTGCGGCGACGTCGTGCGCGAGGTGAGCTTCGCCGACCGTTCGCTGCAGTACTGCGCCACCTGCCAGACCGGCGGGCAGGTGCTCGCCGACCGGCGGATGTCGAGGCTGCTGAAGTAGCCGGTCAGCCCGCCGCGACGGCGTCGCGCGAGGCGACGAAGGCGTCGACGCACGCGCGGACCTGCACGGGCGTGTGCGCGGCGGACAGCTGCACGCGGATGCGTGCCTCGCCGCGCGGCACGACCGGGAACGAGAAGGCCGTGACGTACACGCCGCGCTCCCCCATCGCCGCCGCCGTCCTCGCCGCGAGCACGGCGTCGCCGAACATCACGGGCACGATCGGGTGCTCGCCGGGCAGCAGGTCGAAGCCCGCCTCGGTCATGAGCCGGCGGAACAGGGCGGCGTTCTCGGTCAGGCGGGCGCGCAGGTCCCCCGACCCCTCCACGAGGTCGAGCGCCGTGAGGGTGCCCGCCACGATCGTCGGCGCGAGCGTGTTCGAGAACAGGTACGGGCGGGCGCGCTGGCGCAGCAGGTCGACGATCTCCTGGTGCGCCGCGACGTAGCCGCCGGACGCGCCGCCGAGGGCCTTGCCGAACGTGCCCGTGAGGATGTCCACGCGGTCGGCGACGCCGAGCAGCTCCGGCGTCCCGCGGCCGTGCTCCCCCATGAACCCCACCGCGTGCGAGTCGTCCACCAGGACGAGCGCGGAGTACCGGTCGGCCAGGTCGCAGATCTCCCGCAGCGGCGCCAGGTAGCCGTCCATCGAGAAGACGCCGTCCGTGACGATCACGACGTGGCGGGCGCCGCCGTCGCGCGCCGCGCGCAGCTGGTCCTCGAGGTCGGCCATGTCCCGGTTGCGGTAGCGGAACCGGGCGGCCTTCGACAGTCGGATGCCGTCGATGAGCGAGGCGTGGTTGAGGGCGTCGGACACGATCGCGTCGTCCGCGCCGAACAGCGTCTCGAACACGCCCCCGTTGGCGTCGAAGCACGAGGAGAACAGGATCGAGTCGTCGGTGCCGAGGAAGCCCGCCAGGCGCTGCTCCAGGGCGCGGTGCTGGTCCTGCGTGCCGCAGATGAACCGCACGCTCGCCAGCCCGTAGCCCCACGTGTCGAGGGCGTGCCGGGCCGCCGCGACGATGCGCGGGTCGTCGGCCAGCCCGAGGTAGTTGTTGGCGCAGAAGTTCAGCAGCTCGGCGCCGTCGGCGCGGATGCGCGCGCCCTGCGGGCCGGAGATGCCGCGCTCGTGCTTGGTGAGGCCCGCGCTCTCGATCTCGGCGAGCTGGCCCGCCAGGTGCTCCCGGAACGTCCCGTACATCGCTACGCCTTCCCCTCGTCGAGCTGCGCGTCGTGCTGCGCGCCCTGCTCGTCTTCCCAGTCCGTCCAGTCGAGCACGACCTTGCCGCCGTGCGCCGAGGCCGCGGCCTCGAAACCTTCGCGCCAGCGGCTCGCGGGGAGCCGGTCGGTCACGACCGACGCGATCGCCGCCCGCAGCGTGGCGCTGGTGCGCAGCATCGCGTCCATGGCCTGCCAGGTCTCGAACATCTCCCGGCCGTAGATGCCCTTGAGGGTGAGCATGTGGGTCACGACCGTGCCCCAGTCGACGGCGATCGGCCCCGACGGCAGCCCGAGCATCGCGATCCGCCCGCCGTGGTTCATGTTCGCGATCATCTCGGGCAGCGCGCTCGGGGCGCCGCTCATCTCGAAGCCGACGTCGAACCCCTCGCGCAGGCCGAGCTCGCGCTGGGCGTCGGCGACCCGCGCCGTGCGCACGTCGAGCGCGGCGTCCGCGCCCATGGCCTCGGCCATCGCGAGCCGGGCCGGGCTGACGTCCGTGCCCACGACGAGGTGGGCGCCGGCGTGCCGCGCGACGGCGATCGCCATGAGCCCGATGGGCCCGCACCCGGACACGAGCACGTCCTCCCCGATCACCGGGAACGCGAGCGCCGTGTGCACCGCGTTGCCGAGCGGGTCGAAGATCGCCGCGACGTCCAGGTCGACCTCGGCGTGGTGCACCCACACGTTGGTGGCGGGCAGCACGACGTACTCCGCGAACGCGCCGTCACGGTGCAGCCCGAGGCCCTGGGTGCGGATGCACATCTGGCGCCGCCCGGCGCGGCAGTTGCGGCACGTGCCGCAGACGATGTGGCCCTCGCCGGAGACGAGGTCGCCCACGACGACGTCGTGCACCATCTCGCCGACCGCGACGACCTCGCCGACGAACTCGTGGCCCGGCACCAGCGGCGCCGCGATGGTCGAGGCGGCCCAGTCGTCCCAGCGGTCGATGTGCAGGTCGGTACCGCAGATGCCGGTGCGCAGCACACGGATCTTCACGTCGCCGATGCCGGCCTCCGGCTCGGGACGCTCCACCAGCTCCAGCCCGGGGCCCGGCCCCGGCTTGTACAGCGCCCTCACGCGGCACCCACCCGCGCCTCGGACACCCGTGCACCCCACGTCGCATGCGTCGTCACGCCGCGTACCATCTCACGATCCGGACGGATCCGGTAACGCCGGCACGTCAGAACAGCACCGTCGTGAACGTGCCGACCTGCTCGAAGCCCACGCGCCGGTACGTGGCGAGCGCCGGCGCGTTGAACGCGTTGACGTACAGGGAGACCACGGGCGCCACCTCGCGCCGCGTCGCGACGACGACGGCGGCCATGCCGGGCGCGGCCAGGCCGCGGCCGCGCCGCAGCGGGTCGACCCACACGCCCTGCACCTGCGCGACCCCGCCCGCGACCGCGCCCAGCTCGGCCTTGAAGGCGACGAAGGGCCCCGGCCGGGTGCCCGCGTCCGGGGCCGAGCCAGGTGCCTCCATGCGCACGAACGACCGTCCCTCGGCCACGAGGGAGCGCACCCGCAGGGCGTACGCGCTGCCGGGGGACGCGGCCGGCGCGTACCCGACCTCCTCCGCGAACATGCGCACGCAGGCGGGCAGCACGGCGTCCACCTCGCCGAGGGTGGAACGGCGCACCAGCGCGTCGGGCTCGACGTCCGGGTCGCGGGCGATCGCCAGCGACGGCTGGTCGGCGCGCACCTCGCGCGCCGGGGGCCAGCGGGGCGCGAGCAGGTCCCACAACGCGAGGGCCGCCGTCCGGTCCCCCACGATCGACGACGATCGCCGGCCCTGCGCGCGGGCCGTCGCGGCGAACGCGGCGACGGCGTCGTCCGCGTCGCGACCCACGAGGTCCGGGGACAGCACGGGGACGAGGTTCGCCCCGGACCAGCAGACCGCGACGAGCGGGCCCGTGGCGGGGAAGCCCCACGCCTGCCCGCCGGCGGCGGCGAAGCCCGCCACCGCCGCCACCTCGAGCCGCGCCGCGGCGAGCACCGACGTCACCGGGTCGCGGGCGCACAGGGCGCGCGCCTCGACGAGGTCCTCCTGGCCGAGGACGCGGGCCCGGGGTCGCCGCGCGTCGAGGCCGCGCGCGTCGCCGCGCGCCCGCACCGCCGGTCGCCAGCCGCCCATCACGCCCCCTTCGCCGTCGTGGGCCCTCCGCCATCGTCCCCGATGCGGCCTCTCGGTGCGGCCCCTCGGGCCGAACCGTCAGCCGACCGTGACCTCCGGAGCCCCGGCCTGGGCCTCGTTCTCGGGGGTGGGCATCGTCTCGGCGATGCGCATCGCCTCCTCGATGAGGGTCTCGACGATCATCGCCTCCGGGACGGTCTTGATGACCTCGCCCTTGACGAAGATCTGGCCCTTGCCGTTGCCCGACGCGACGCCGAGGTCGGCCTCGCGCGCCTCGCCCGGGCCGTTGACGACGCAGCCCATGACCGCGACGCGCAGCGGGACCGTCATGCCCTCCAGTCCCGCCGTGACCTTCTCGGCGAGCGTGTAGACGTCCACCTGGGCCCGGCCGCACGACGGGCAGGAGACGATCTCGAGCTTGCGGGGCCGCAGGTTCAGCGCCTGCAGGATCTGCGTGCCGACCTTGACCTCCTCGACCGGCGGCGCGGACAGCGACACCCGGATCGTGTCGCCGATGCCCTGGCTCAGCAGCGCGCCGAACGCGGTGGCCGACTTGATCGTGCCCTGGAACGCGGGGCCCGCCTCGGTGACGCCGAGGTGCAGGGGCCAGTCGCCGCGCTGGGCGAGCAGCTCGTAGGCGCGCACCATGACCACCGGGTCGTTGTGCTTGACGGAGATCTTGAAGTCGTGGAAACCGTGCTCCTCGAACAGGCTCGCCTCCCACACGGCGGACTCGACCAGCGCCTCCGCGGTCGGCTTGCCGTACTTCTCCAGCAGGCGCTTGTCGAGGGACCCGGCGTTGACGCCGATCCGCAGCGAGACCCCGGCGTCGGAGGCGGCCTTGGCGATCTCCTTGACCTGGTCGTCGAACTTGCGGATGTTGCCCGGGTTCACGCGCACGGCGGCGCAGCCGGCGTCGATCGCGGCGAACACGTACTTGGGCTGGAAGTGGATGTCCGCGATGACGGGGATCTGCGACTTCTTCGCGATGGCGGGCAGCGCCTCGGCGTCGTCGATGGTCGGGACGGCCACGCGCACGATGTCGCAGCCCGCGGCCGTCAGCTCGGCGATCTGCTGGAGCGTCGCGTTGATGTCCGTGGTCGGGGTCGTCGTCATCGACTGGATGCTGATCGGCGCGTCGCCGCCGACGGCCACCTTGCCCACCTGGATCTTGCGGGACTTGCGGCGCGGGGCCAGCGTGGGCGCGGGCGGGGTAGGCATGCCGAGATTGATCGCAGTCACGGTGCCAGTATCGCGCTTCCTGGGCCAGGTCACGCACACGGGACGTCCTCGCGCCCGGCCGTCCACCGCGCTGTGCCACTCTCGTCGCACGTTCTTCACGCGGGGGAGCCCTGCCCGCCCGGTCCCGATGCTCCCCACCGGCGACGACATCGTCCCGGCGTCCGAGGACGGCTCGACGGCGACGGCGAGGGGCGTCAGCCCAGACGGACCGGGTCCACCAGGTCCGCGACGATGAGGATCGCTCCCGTGCCCACGAGCACGACGAACATCACGTAGGCCACCGGCATCATCCGCGCGACGTCGGCCGGGCCTGGTCGCGGGAGCCCGCGCAGCCGCGCGACCGTACGCTTGGCGCCCTCGTACAGGGCGTTGACGACGTGCCCGCCGTCCAACGGCAGCAGCGGGATGAGGTTGAAGACGAAGAGCGCCACGTTGAGCGCGGCCAGCAGGCTCAGGAGGAACTGCAGCGTGCTGATCACGGGCGCGTCCGCGGCGACGGCGTCCACGGCCATCCGGCCGACCCCGACGACCGACACGACGGAGTCCTGCGACCGCGGCTCGTCGGTGAACGCCTGCACCGCCGCGTCGCCGATGCGCACCGGGAGCGTGACGATCATGCCCGCCGTGCCCGAGACCTGCTGCCAGACCGCCTCCGGGACGGTCGAGACCGGCAGCGGCTCGTACTCCTGGGTCGGCGTGATGCCCAGGAACCCCGCCGTCTCGGTGACCGGCTGCCCGTCGGCGCCGACCTTCGCGGTGCCGTCGGCCTCGACCACGGGGACCTGCCGGTCCGACGTCGTCACGGTCAGCGGGACCTCGGCGCCGTCGCGCAGCACCACCACCGGGACCTGCTGGTCGGGGGCGTCCGCGATGGCCCCGGAGAGCTGGTCCCACGACGTCACGGCCGTGCCGTCCCACTCGACGATCTCGTCGCCCGGCTGCAGGCCTGCCGCGGCCGCCGGCGAGGGCGCGGCGCCGTCCCCGCACACGGGCGCCCCGTCCGCCGTGGTCGACGTGGGCGTGCACTCGCTCACCGCGCCGACGGTCGTGGTCACGGTCGGCGCCCCGATGCCCACGAGCACGACGAACGTGAGCACCACCGCGATGAGGAGGTTCATCACCGGGCCGCCCAGCATGACGACGAGCTTCTTGGGCGTGGACAGGTGGTAGAAGGCGCGGTGCTCCTCGCCGGGGAGGATCTCGCTCACGGACGCGTCGCGCGCGTCCGCGATCGCCTGCCCGAAGAACCCCCCGCGGCGGCGGGTGCCCTCGGGCGCGGGCGGCATCATGCCCACCATCCGCACGTAGCCGCCCAGCGGGATGGCCTTGACCCCGTACTCCGTCTCTCCCTTGGTGCGCGACCACAGCGTGGGGCCGAAGCCCACCATGTACTGGCTCACCCGGACGCCGAACTTCTTCGCGGGGACCATGTGGCCCACCTCGTGCAGGCCGATGGAGAGGGCGAGGCCCACCACCATCACCGCGATGCCGACCACCCAGGAGAGAACGTCCACGGCCTCGAGCCTAGGACACCCGGGGCGACCCGCCGCACGCCCCTGCCACGCGCGCGTGGAGGGTTCGTCAGGACCGCGCGAGGATCTCGTCGGCGCGTGCCCGCGCCCAGCGCTCGGCGCTCTCGACGGCGTCGAGGGTGACGTCGGCGGCGGCCGCCCCGTCGTGCTCGGCCAGCACCCGCTCCACGGTCTCGACGATGTCGAGGAAGCCGATGCGCCCGGCGAGGAAGGCGGCGACGCCCTGCTCGTTCGCGGCGTTGTAGACCGCGGGGTGCGTGGCGGACGCCGCGACGGCCGCGCGGGCCAGCCCGACGGCGGGGAACGTCGTCTCGTCGAGGGGCTCGAACGTCCACGACGCCGCCCGGGTCCAGTCGCAGGCCGGCGAGACGACGTCGAGCCGCTCCGGCCACGACAGGCCGAGCGCGATGGGCAGCCGCATGTCGGGCGGGGAGGCCTGCGCGAGCGTGGAGCCGTCGTGGAACTCGACCATCGAGTGCACGACCGACTGCGGGTGCACCACCACGGTGATGTCCTCCGCCGGCACGTCGAACAGCAGGTGCGCCTCGATGAGCTCGAGGCCCTTGTTCATCAGCGAGGCGGAGTTCACCGTCACCACGGGCCCCATGGCCCAGGTGGGGTGGGCGAGAGCCTCGTCGACCGTGACCTTCTTGATGTCGTCGCGGCTGCGGCCGCGGAACGGCCCGCCGGAGGCCGTGAGGACCAGCCGTCGCACCTCGTCGCGCGCGCCCCCGCGCAGCGCCTGGGCGATCGCCGAGTGCTCGGAGTCCACCGGCACGATCTGCCCGGGCGCGGCCGCGGCCTTGACCAGCGAGCCGCCCACCACGAGCGACTCCTTGTTCGCCAGCGCCAGCGTCGAGCCGCCTGCGAGCGCCGCGAGCGTGGGCCGCAGGCCCACCGACCCGGTGATGCCGTTGAGGACGACGTCGCTGCCGCGACCCGCGAGCTCGGTCGCCGCGTCGGGCCCGGCGAGCACCTCGACGTCCTCCGCCGCGGCGCCGAGCCGCTCGACCAGGGCGGCCCGCAGGTCGTCCGCACGGGCGGCGTCCGCGACGGCCACCGCGCCCGCCCCCACCGTCGCGACCTGCTGCGCGAGCAGCGCGACGTCGGACCCGCCCGCGCTCAGCGCCTCGACCCGGAACCGCCCGGGGTGGGCACGTACGACGTCGATCGCCTGGGTACCGATCGAGCCGGTGGAGCCGAGGAGGGTGACGGTGCGGGTGTGCTGGTCGGGCATCTGCTCGGTCCTGTGGTCGGGCGTGCGGTCGGGCATGCGATCGGGCATGGCGCCCATCATCCCAGGCGTTCTCGCGCCTCTTCCGCCCCGTCGCCCGAGCAGCCGACACGCCGCGGAACGGCGCGGAATTCACCCGCCCCGGTGCTTGACTTCCGGACAGAACCCCCACTCGCCCGGTCGCGGTGGGATGTGACGCCGGTTACGTTCGCATCCATGCGTACTTATCGCGTGATAGTCGGCAAGCGCGCCATGGCCGCCCTTGCCGGGATCGCCACCCTCGTCACCGGGGCGGTCGTCGGGCTGGCGACACCCGCCGCCGCGGACGGCGACGGCGAGACCCACCGCATCTTCGCGACCCGCGAGGGCCTGGTGGGCAAGCACACCGCGAACGGCCACAAGATCTCCACGCGGGACCACTTCGTCGCCCTGCCCTCGCGCCGGGCCCTGTCCGCGGACGGCGACGGCGCGTTCAGCGTCCGGGCGTGCCGGGCCGACAGCACGCGGTGCGAGTACGCGCCGGTGTGGGACGTCGGGCCGTGGAACACCACCGACGACTACTGGAGCTCCACCCGGCACGCCGCCCGGGACCTGCCGCGGGGCACCCCGCAGGCCTCCGCGGCCTACCGGCTCGGCCACCACGGCGGCAAGGACCTCTTCGGGCGCACCGTGACCAACCCGGCGGGCATCGACCTGGCGGACGGCACCTACCGGGACAGCCTGGGCCTGCGCTCCAACGCCTGGATCGACGTGACCTACCTGTGGCAGGGGTCCGCGCGCACGGGGATCGTGTCGGCCGACGGCGGCACCCTCAACGTCCGCACCGGGCCGGGCACCGGCTACCGGTGGACCGGCGCCGCCGCCGACGCCGCGCGCGTGCCGCTGCTCTGCCACGCGCGCGGGCAGACGGTCACGGGCACCCGCGGCACGACGAACCTCTGGTACCGCATCGGCCCGAGCAACTGGGTGTCCGACGCCTACCTGGCCACCGGCAGCGGCGGCGCCCTCGCCCCCGCCTGCTGACGGGCGGGGCTCAGACCCCGGCAGGCCTCTCGGCCACCGTGCGACCGGCGCGGCCACCGTCGCCCTCCCCGGCTGCCGGCGTCGACCAGACCCGCGCCCCGGCGCCGAGCGCGAGGGCTGTCACGGCGACCACGACTGCGGCCGGGACCGGCAGCGCCCCGACGCCGCCGCCCGCCACGACCCACGACGCCAGGGCCGCCCCGACGGCGATGCCGCCGTTGAACACCACCGGGATCAGCGCCGCCGCCGTCGCGCGCCGCTCGGGGCCACCGAGGCGCAGGATCAGCGTCTGGGCCAGGGGCGGCAGCGCACCCGACGACACGCCCCACACCACGACGACGGCCACGCCGAGGGCGGGGTGCACGTCCACCACGGCGAGCCCGAGCAGGGCGAGCGCGGTCCCGCCGGCGGCGAGGGCGAGCACCGGCGCGGTCCGGGCGCCGAACCGGCCGGCGAGGACCACCCCCAGCGCGGACGCGAGGCCGAACACCAGGAGCAGCGCGCTCACGCCGCCCGGCAGCGCGGCGGCCGGCACCTCGACGATGCGGGTCACGTACGTGTACGCGCCGTAGTGCCCCACCAGCAGCACGCCGACGACCGCCGTCACCGCGATCATCGGCCCGGGCCCCCCGGCGGGCGCCGGGTCCGCGCCGCCCGGGACCGCTCGCACACCGGCGCCCGCCCCGGGCGCCCGCGCGACGACGAGCCGCACGAGGACCGCGACCACCAGCGTCAGCAGCGCGAGACCGGCGAACGCCGCCCGCCAGCCCACCGCACGGGTCACGAGGCTGGCGAGCGGCGTGCCGAGCACCATGCCCAGGGTGGCGCCGCCCAGCACCACGGCGATCGAGCGGGCGAGCAGCCGGTCGGGCACCAGGTCGGCGACGTGCGCGTTCGCGGTCGCCCACAGGAGGCCGACGGCGGCCGCGCCCACCAGCCGCGCCCCCACGGCGACGCCGTACGTGGGCGCCAGCGCCGTGGCGAGGGAGGACGCGGCCAGGACGCCGAGCGCGACCGTGATCACGGCACGCCGGTCCGTGCCGGCGACGAGCCGTACGAGCGGGAAGCTCGCCACCACCACGGTGGCGGCCCACACGGACACGAGGAGCCCTGTGCGCGACTCGTCCACCCCGAGCCCGGCGCTCATCTGCGGCAGCACGGCGGTCGGCAGCATCTCGGCCGTGACCATGGCGAACGTGGCCGCGCCGAGGACGAGGAGCGAGATCCACGGGAGCCTGTCGGACGGGGCGGGGGTCGGGCGCGGTGTCGTCATGCGACCGACGCTAGAGTTTGACATTGATGTCAACGTCAAGCGTGACCCCGGTCACCTCGGGAGGAGCACGATGAAGATCGGCGAGCTCGCGCGTCGCGCGGGAGTGGCACCGCGCCTCGTGCGCTACTACGAGCAGCAGGGCCTGCTCGTGGCCGACCGCGCGGCGAACGGGTACCGCACCTACTCCGACGACGACGTCGAGCGCGTGTCCAGGGTGGCCGGGATGGTGCGCGCCGGCATCCCCACGCGCCTGATCAAGGTCCTGCTCGACATGGAGGAGGCGAGCGCCGCCGAGGCGCCGACCTGTCCCCGCACGGTGGCGGAGATGCTCGCCGGCGAGCTCGTGGGCATCGAGGACAAGATCGCCTGCCTCACCCGCAGCCGCGACACGATCCGTGACGTCCTCCTCCGCACCGAGCAGGCCGCGCTCCTGTCGGAGGCCGCGGCCACCTCGCCCGCCGGCCGGTGACGGACGCGACGAGGGCCGCCGACTCGTCGTCGGCGGCCCTCGTGGCGTCGGTCCTGGTGCGGCGGCGGGATCACTCGACCCCGAGCAGCACCTCGATCGCGCGGGCGAAGAAGCGGTCCACAGGGCCTTCCGCGTAGCCGTCCGAACCCTTGGCCCGGCCGAACGTCGCGGAACGGATCTCCCCGGAGGACAGCGGCTCCTGCCGGTCGAAGTACGCGACGAGCCGGTCGCACAGCGCGTCGACGTCGTCGGGGTCGTAGCCCTGCTCGCCGCGCTCGGCCGGGGCGAACTTCTCGCCGTCGGGCCGGCCCAGGCGCCCGTACATCGTGCGCGCGCGGTCCGCCAGCGCGGCCATCCAGGCCTCCTGACCGTGCGCCGCCACGTACTCGGCGCGCTGCCGGGCGATGAACGCCGCCTCGAGCCGGTCCAGCGCCGCGTCGACCTCGTGCGTGTCGTAGCCGCCGCGCACCAGGTCGAACGTCGACACCTGGATGTCGGCGTGCGTCAGCGGCTCCGCGGTACGTCCCTCGTACGCCTGCCGGGCGTGGTCGAAGAAGTCCTCGACCTCGTCCCGCTCGTACCCGGTGCGCATCGCGGACACCGTGCTGAACAGTGCGCTCACTCGTCCTCCTCGGCCGCCAGCTGCCCGCAGGCGCCGTCGATGTCGCTCCCGCGGGTGTCACGGATCGTGGTGGGGATGCCGTGCCCGCGCAAGCGTGCCACAAACTCGTCCTCGACGGCACGCTCGCTCGCGGTCCAGATCGAGCCGGGCGTGGGGTTCAGCGGGATGGGGTTGACGTGCACCCAGCCGCGCCCGCGGGCGTTGAGCTTCTCCCCCAGCAGGTCGGCGCGCCAGCCGTGGTCGTTCATGTCCTTGATCAGCGCGTACTCGATCGACACGCGCCGGCCCGTCACCTCGAAGTAGCGCCGGGCGGCGTCGAGCGCCTCGTCCACGCTCCACCGGGTGTTGATCGGCACGAGCTCGCTGCGCAGGTCGTCGTCCGGGGCGTGCAGGCTGAGGGCGAGCGTCACCGGGATCTCGAGCTTCGTGAGCTTCTCGATCGCGGGCACCAGCCCCACGGTCGAGACGGTGATGTTCCGCGCCGACATGCCGAAGCCCTCGGGCTGCGGCGCGACCAGCGCGCGCACCGTCTCGAAGACGGCTCTCGGGTTGGCCAGCGGCTCGCCCATGCCCATGAAGACGAGGTTGTTGAGTCGCGTGGGTCCGCCGGGGATCTCGCCCTCCGCGAGCGACCGGTTCGCCGCGCGCACCTGCTCGAGGATCTCCGCCGTCGACAGGTTCCGCGTGAGCCCGAGCTGGCCCGTGGCGCAGAAGGGGCACGCCATGCCGCAGCCCGCCTGCGAGGACACGCACAACGTGGTGCGGTGCGGGTAGCGCATGAGCACCGACTCGACCTTGGCGTCGTCGAAGAGGTGCCACAGCGTCTTGACGGTCGTGCCGCCGTCGGCCTCGAGGCGCCGGGTGGGGCGGATGAGCTGAGGGAACATCGTGGTCGCGATGGCCTCGCGCGTCTTCGCGGGCAGGTCGGTCATCTGCTCCGGGTCGGACGTGTAGTGCTGGAAGTAGTGCGTCGCGAGCTGCTTGGCCCGGAACGGCTTCTCCCCCATCTCCTCCATCGACGCGACGCGCTCGGCCGGCGTGAGGTCGGCGAAGTGCTTCGGCGGCTTGCCCCGGCGACGCGGCGCCATCTGCAGGGGCATCGGCGCGGTCTCGTCGCCGGGCCGGACCGCGGGGATCCCGAGGTCGGCGCCGGACGTCGCGGGACGGGCGGTGGTGGGGGGCATGACGGTTCCTTACAGGGCGCCGGGCGGCGCCATGGTGAGCACGAGGTACACGAACGGGGCGGTGACGACCAGCGAGTCGAGGCGGTCCAGCACGCCCCCGTGACCCGGGAGCAGCGAACCCATGTCCTTCAATTCTAGGTCCCGCTTGATGAGCGACTCGGCGAGGTCGCCCACGGTGGCCGTGATCGCGGTGAGCACGCCGAGCACGATGCCGAGCACCGGGCTCGCGTCGAGGGCGAGCACCGCGCCCGCGACGCCGACGGCCGTGGCCAGGACGAGCGAACCCGCCAGGCCCTCCCAGGTCTTCTTCGGGCTCACGGTGGGTGCCAGCGGGTGGCGGCCCATCGTCACACCGGCGATGTACCCGCCGGTGTCGTTCGCCACGGCCAGGAGGATGAACAGGGCTACCCGGAGCTCGCCGTCCGGCTGCGCGAGCAGCAGCATGACGAAGCCCGCCAGGAACGGCACGTAGGTGGCCGCGAAGACCGCGGCCGCGCAGTCGCGCAGCGCCTGCGGCCCGGGGCCGTCCAGCACCCGCCAGACGACGACGGCGCCGACGGTCAGCACGTACGCGACGAGCAGCGCCTCAGGCCCCGCCGTGTAGGCCGAGACCACCATGCCCGCGCCGCCCACGAGCAGCGGCAGGATCGGCAGGTGGATGTCCCGGCGGGCGAACGCCTGACGGAGCTCCCACAGCGCGGCGCCGACCGCGACCGCGGCGACGGCCACGAACGGCTCCGGCCGGAACCACAGGGACGCCGCGACGCCGACGAGCAGCAGGACGCCGACCGTGATGGCCACGGGCAGGTTGCGGCCGGCGCGCGACGACGTCGGGCCGGCCGCCCCGCCGGTGGCCGGATCGAGCGGGGACGCGTCCTCGCCCGGTTCGAGGGGATGGGTCACCATCAGACCTCGAGCAGCTCGCTCTCCTTGCCGGCGAGCAGCACGTCGATCGCGTCGACGTGCTTCTTCGTCAGCGACTCGAGCTCCTTCTCCGCCCGGGTGACCTCGTCCTCGCCGGCCTCGCCGTCCTTGACGATGCGGTCCAGCTCCTCCTTGGCCTTGCGGCGGACGTTGCGCACGGAGATGCGGGCGTCCTCCGCTTTCGTCTTGGCCATCTTCACGTAGTCGCGGCGACGCTCCTCCGTGAGGGCGGGCATGACGATGCGGATCGCGTTGCCGTCGTTCGACGGGTTGACGCCCAGGTCGGACTCGCGGAGCGCCTTCTCGATGGTCGTCATAGAGCTCTTGTCGAACGGGGTGATGAGCACCGTGCGCGCGTCCGGGATGTTGAACGACGCGAGCTGCTGCAGGGGCGTCGGGGCGCCGTAGTAGTCCACGGTGATCTTCGAGAACATGCCCGAGTTGGCGCGGCCCGTGCGGATCCCCGCGAACTCCTCCTTGGCGACCTCGATCGCCCTGTCCATCTTCTCCTCGGCCTCGAGGAGGGTGTCGTCGATCACCGGTGCTCCATTCTCGTCGTCGTGCGTCGTCGTGCTGCTGAAGTGTCCTACGGCTGGTGCGGCGTCAGTGGGTGGTGACCAGCGTGCCAATCTTCTCGCCCAGCAGCGCGCGGGTCACGTTACCCGGCTCCTCGAGGCCGAAGACGCGCATCCGCACGTCGTTGTCGCGGCACAGGGACAGCGCGGTGGCGTCCATCACGTTCAGGCCGCGCACCAGGGCGTCGGTGTAGGTGAGGTGCTCGAGGCGCTCGGCGTCCGGGTCCGTGCGCGGGTCCGCCGAGTAGACGGCGTCCACGCCGTTCTTGCCCATGAGGACCTCGTCGCAGTGCGTCTCCAGGGCACGCTGGACCGACACGGTGTCGGTGGAGAAGTACGGCATGCCGGCGCCCGCGCCGAAGATGACGACGCGCCCCTTCTCCAGGTGCCGGATCGCGCGCAGCGGGATGTACGGCTCGGCGACCTGTCCCATGGTGATCGCGGTCTGCACCCGCGTCTTGACGCCGTCCTGCTCGAGGAAGTCCTGCAGCGCGAGGCAGTTCATCACCGTGCCGAGCATCCCCATGTAGTCGGCGCGCGCCCGGTCCAGGCCCGCCCGGGAGAGCTCGGCGCCGCGGAAGAAGTTGCCGCCGCCCGAGACGATCGCGACCTGCACGCCCTGCCGGACCGCGTCGCCGATCTCCTGGGCGATGCGCCGCACGACGTCGGTCGCGAGGCCCACGCTGCCGCCCCCGAAGGTCTCGCCGGAGAGCTTGAGGAGCACGCGGCGCGCGGGTGCGGCCTCGCCCGTCGCCTCGTCCGTCGTGGTCGTCGGCTCGGTCTGGTTGGTCTCGGTCACGTGCGTCACCGTCGCTCTCTGGTCTGTTCCGCATGCCCTGCGGCATGTTCCGCGTCCGCCGGCCGTCGCGCTCGACGGACCGGCAGGTCGGGCGGGTGTGCGCCCGGTGGTTCTGTGTCACCCTCCGCGCATCCTGGCACCGGACGGCGGCTCCCGCCCCGTCAGCGGACGGGCGCGGGCGGGTACGCGAAGGCCCGACCGCACCGCGCACGGTGCGGTCGGGCCTGAGCGCTGGGAGGCGTCAGCTGCCGACGCGGAAGCGGACGAAGCCGAGCAGGGCGCCGCCGGTGGTGGCGACGTGCTTGGCGACGGTCGTCTTCGTGTCCTTGGCCAGCGGCTGGTCCACGAGGACGGCGTCCTTGAAGAAGCCGTTGAGGCGACCCTCGACGATCTTCGGGAGCGCGGCCTCGGGCTTGCCCTCGGCGATCGAGACCTCGCGCGCGATCTCGCGCTCCTTCTCGACGACGTCCGCGGGGACGTCCTCGCGGGACAGGAACCGGGGCGCCAGCGCGGCGATGTGCTGCGCGACGTCCTTGGCGACCGGCTCTGCGGCGTCGTCGGTGGCGACGAGCACGCCGATCGACGGCGGCAGGTCCTTGGCCGTCTTGTGCAGGTAGGTCGTCACCTTGGGGGCCTCGAGGCGGGCCACGCGACGCAGCACGACCTTCTCCCCCATCGTGGCGCCCTGGGCGGCGATCGTGTCCGCCACGGTGCCCTCGGCGGCCGGGGCGGCGAGGCCGGACTCGGCGTCCGTGGCACCCGCGGCGGCGACGGCCTCGAGGACCGCGTCGGCGAGCGCGATGAACTTCTCGTTCTTGACGACGAAGTCCGTCTCGGCGTCGAGCTCGATCATCGTGGCGACCTGGCCGGCCGCGGAGTCGGCGACCTTGACGGCCACGAGGCCCTCGGTGGTCGCGTTGCCCTCGCGCTTGGCGGCGCGGGCCAGACCCTTCTTGCGGATGATCTCGATCGCCTGGTCGGTGTTGCCGTCGGCCTCGTCGAGCGCCTTCTTGACGTCGAGCATGCCGGCACCGGTGCGCTCGCGCAGCGCCTTGATGTCAGCGGCGGTGTAGTTCGCCATGGATGTCCTCCGTGCTGGTTCGAGGTCCGCCCGGACCCGGTCGGGGTGCCGGGCGGAGTGGGTCGTGCGGCGGTCCGCGGGGCGGGGCCCCCACGGGGTCCCGCCCCCGCCGGCGCCACCGCGCCTGTAGGCCGGGCGGAGCGCCCCCGCGGGCCGGGGCGGCCCAGCGGGGGGGGGCGGCACGGGCCCCGC
>NZ_JBHTVZ010000011.1:30107-140544 GCF_042792715.1 Isoptericola sp. NPDC056618
CCCTTTGTTTGTCCCCGGTGCTGTTTCGGGCCCCCCCCGGCCGGGGGGGGGGGGCGGGGGGGTGGGGGGGGGGGGGGGGGCCGGGGGCGGGCCCCCGGGGGGGCCCCGCCCCGCGAGGACTCACTCGGACTTCTCGGCGGCCTGCTCGCCCTCGGCGGCAGGCGTCTCCTCGGCGGCGGGGGCCTCCTCGGCAGCCGGGGCGGCCTCGGTCGCCTCGGCGGCCGGCGCCTCCTCGGCGGCGGGGGCCTCGGCCTGCGCGGCCTCGGCACCGGCCAGGAGCTCGCGCTCCCACTCGGCCAGCGGCTCGGCCTCGGCGGTCTCCGCGGCCTCGCCCTTCTTGCCGGAGTGGCGCTGCAGCAGGCCCTCGGCCGCGGCGTCGGCGATCACGCGGGTGAGCAGCGTGACGGAGCGGATCGCGTCGTCGTTGCCCGGGATGGCGTAGTCGACGTCGTCGGGGTCGCAGTTGGTGTCGAGGATCGCGACGACGGGGATGCCCAGCTTCTTCGCCTCGTTGACGGCCAGGTGCTCCTTGTTCGTGTCCACGATCCAGACCGCCGAGGGGGTCTTGGCCATGTCACGGATGCCGCCCAGCGTGCGCGCGAGCTTGTCCTTCTCGCGACGCAGGACGAGGAGCTCCTTCTTCGTCAGCGCCGAACCGGCGACGTCGTCGAAGTCGATCTCCTCGAGCTCCTTGAGGCGCTGGAGGCGCTTGTGCACGGTGGTGAAGTTGGTGAGCATGCCACCGAGCCAGCGGTGGTTCACGTACGGCATGCCGACGCGGGCGGCCTGCTCGGCCACGGGCTCCTGCGCCTGCTTCTTGGTGCCGACGAACAGGATGCTGCCGCCGTGGGCGACGGTCTCCTTGACGAACTCGTAGGCGCGGTCGATGTACGACAGCGACTGCTGGAGGTCGACGATGTAGATGCCGTTGCGCTCCGTGAAGATGAACCGCTTCATCTTCGGGTTCCAACGGCGGGTCTGGTGTCCGAAGTGGACACCGCTCTCGAGGAGCTGGCGCATGGTCACGACGGCCATGACACGTCCTTTCGCCGCGTGCGCCGGATCCTCCGGGCTGCACGCGCGTCAGGCGACCGGGCTGCTGCTGCAGGTCTCCGGCCGCGGTACTCGGTTCGTCGGTGACGGGCATCGGGCCCGGCACCCCTGGCGTCACGCCGGGCCGGCACCGTTCCCAGGGGACCCGGGGACGGACCGCTGCCGACGCGGCCGCGCCCTGCACCCGGCGGGCCGGGTCGCGGGGCGCGTACGTGACGCGCGATGTCGACCGGTTCGCGTCCGCTCCCCCGGCCCGGCGAGACCGCAGGACGTCGAGGACGGTCCACGGGATCCACCGGGATGGTTCGGGAAGGCGAGGCACAAGCCGATCGCGGCAGCCAGTCTACCCGACGGTTCCGGGCCTCTCCGCCCACCGGCCATCGCCCGCCTGCCGCCCCGACCGACGCGCCCGGCGCAGCCCTCGTCGGACGACGCGGCGCGCGGCGCCAACGCCCCGAGCCTGCCCCCAGGAGTCCGGCGCCACGGGCGGTCCACAGCGCCTCGGCCCGCTCGCCCAGCGGCCCGCCGGCTCCGCCAGCCTGCTCCCATGAAGCTTCCCGCCTCGACCGTCCGGGCACCGGCCCGCCGTGGCCGGCAGGTCGTTCGTGCCGCCGCGTGCCCCGTCGGGTCGTCCGGCCCCGCCACGACGGTCGCCCGACCCCTCATGAGACTCGTCGTCGGGCTCGTCGCGGTCGGCGTCGTGGGCCTCCTGGCCGCGGCACCGCTCGCCGGCGCGGCGCCTCCGGCACCGGCCCCGCACGCTGACGGCCAGGGATGGACGCGTCCCGTGCCCGGCGACGTCGTGCACCCGTTCGACCCGCCCGCCGAGGAGTGGGCCGCGGGCCACCGCGGGGTGGACCTCGCCGCCGCGACGGGCGAGCGGGTGCGGGCACCGGCCGCGGGAGCGGTGTCGTTCGCCGGGCAGGTCGCGGGCAAGCCCGTCGTGGTGGTCGCGCACCCCGGCGGCCTGCGGTCCACGTTCGAGCCCGTCGCCGCCTCGGTGGGCCTCGGCGACCCGGTGGCCGCGGGCGACGTCGTGGGCACGCTCACTGGGCCGGGGCACTGCGCGCCCGCCGGGTGCGTGCACTGGGGCGTGCTGCGCGGTGAGGTCTACCTCGACCCGCTCGCCCTGCTCGGCCAGGCGCCCCCGATCGTGCTGCTGCCCGGCGGTCCGTGAGCGGAGGCTGCGCGCGGTCGGGCCGACGCCCACGAGCCTGCGCCGACGACCAGGACGGGCGACCAGGGCGTGCGAACGGAACGGGCGAACGGAACGGGCGAACGGAACGGGTGAACGGAACGGGCCAACGGAACGAGCCAACGGGCGCTCGGACCGATCAGGCGCGCGGGAACGCCTGCACGAACACCTGGCGCAGCCGCTCGTCGTCCACGTGGGTGTACCGCTGCGTGGTGCCGAGGTCGGAGTGCCCCAGCACCTCCTGGACGGACCGCAGGTCCGAGCCGCCCTGCAGCAGGTGCGTCGCCGCGGAGTGCCGCAGCGCGTGCGGGGCCACGTCCTCCACGCCCGCCCGGGCCGCGAGCTGGTGCACCGCGTCGCGGACCTGCCGCTGCCCCCAGCGGCCCCCGCGCGCCCCCAGGAGGAGCGCGGCCCCGGACGTCGGCTGCAGCAGAGCCGGCCGACCGTGCGCCAGCCACTCGGACACCGCGCGCGCCGCCGGGACGCCGAACGGCACCACCCGCTCCTTGCCGCCCTTGCCGAGCACCCGCACGAGCCGGTCCGTGAGGTCGACGGCGGGCACGTCCACCTGCACCAGCTCGCCGACGCGGATGCCGCTGCCGTACAGGAGCTCGGCCGCGGCCCACGCGCGCAGCGCCGCGGGGCGATCCTCCGGCTCCGCGGTGTGCGCGACCTCGCGGGCGGTGTCGAGGAGCGTCGCGGCCGCGTCCGCGCTCAGCACCGTCGGCAGGGTCCGCGACACCTTCGGGCTCGCCAACCGCGCCGTCGGGTCCGTCTGCACCAGCCCGACGCGGTACGCCCACCGCAGGAAGGTCCGCGCCGCGGCGCCGCGTCGGGCGATGGTCGCCCGGGCCAGGCCGCGCTCGGCCTGCGCGGCGAGCCAGCCGCGCAGCACGACCACGTCGACCCCCGGCAGGCCGTCGACCCCGTGCCGCACCGCGTACCGCAGGAGCGACCCGACGTCGGCGCGGTACGCACGTCGCGTGTGCGCCGAGTGCCCGCGCTGGACCTCGAGATACTCGTCGAAACGCGCCAGCGCCCCCGCGAGCGGCGCCGGCAGCGGCGGCAGGTCCGGATCGGTGTCCATCCAGGTCAGTGTGCCCCTGAGCCGTCTCAGGACGGGTGAGGCGCCGCGCGTGTCGAGGTCGTCCACCGCCGCGACGCCCCTCGTGCGACCCGACCCGCCACCGCCGGACGACCTCGCGCACCGGCCCGTCGCCTCAGCCGTTCGGCGTCGTCCTGCCCGCCCCGCCGTCGGCGCGTCGGACGCGGCGCCACCGGCCGGCCTCCTGGGCGGCGAGCCCGCGCAGCTCGAGGGCACCGAGCCCGGCGAGCAGCTCGCCCGGCGCGAGCCCGGCCGTCCGCGCCAGCGCGTCCACTGCGGCCGCGCCCCGTGCCGGCAGCGCGTCCCACACCTGGCACGCGCGCTCGCCGAGAGCCTCGACCTCCGCCGGGATGCGCCGGCGCGACAGCGCACGGGCGGCGCGTCCCGGCACGGGAGCCCCCTCGCGGGAGCCCGGCGCAGCGTCGCCGTCGTACGGACCGGCGAGCTCGGCCACCTCGGCGGCGCCCGTCACGCAGACCGCCGCCCCGTCCCGCAGGAGCGCGTGGCACCCGGTCGAGGCACCCGACGTCACCGGGCCGGGAACGGCACCGAGGGGGCGCAGCAGTCGCGTCGCGTGCCGTGCCGTCGACAGCGCCCCCGACCGCCAGGCGGCCTCCACCACGACGGTCGCGCACGACACGGCCGCGATGATCCGGTTACGGGCGAGGAAACGCTGCTTGAACGGCGCCGACCCGGGCGGGACCTCGCTCACCACCGCGCCCGCGCCGTCCGCCAGGCGTCGCAGCAGGTCCTGGTTGCCCGGCGGGTAGAAGCGGTCGACGCCGCCGGCGAGGACCGCCAGGGTGGGAGCACCTCCGGCGACCGCCCCGCGATGGGCCGCGGCGTCGATCCCGTACGCCCCGCCCGACACGACGGCGAAGCCACGGTCCGCGACACCGGCCGCCAGGTCCGCCGCCACGTGGTCCCCGTAGGCGCTCGACGCCCGCGCCCCGACGAGCGCGACCGACCGCTCCGTCAGCGCGGCGAGGTCGGCGTCGCCCCGCACCCACAGGGCGAAGGGCTCTTCCGGTCCCAGCGCGGCGAGCCGCGCCGGCCAGCGCGCGTCCCCGGGCACCAGCAGCGTGCCGCCGAGCCGTTCGAGGACCCGCAGCTCCCGCCGCGGGTCGAGCCGCTCGAGCCGCGGCGCCCACCGGGCGACCCCCTCCATCAGCCGGTCGGCGGCGACGTCGCTGCCCAGCGGCTCGACCGCCGACCCCCGGAGGGCGCGCGCCGGGTCGCGGACCGCGTCGACGACCCACTCCAGCGCCGCCGGAGCGCCGAGGTGCGCGACGAGGGCGCCCGCCACCGCGTCGGCCGGCTCGGCCAACCGGCTCCACGCGGCGCGGGCGAGCACCGGGTCGTCCACCGCGAAGGGCAGCCCTCCGGCGTCGAGCGACCGTGTCGCGGTCAGTGTCGACTCCACGGCCGGCTCCACGCCCGGCTCCGCGACCGGCTCACGCATGGCTCCCCCTCGTGCGCATCGTCACGGCCCTGGAGACGTCGTCGACCGTCGGTGCGGCGCGCCCCGCGAGGTCGGCGTGCGTCCACGCGATCCGCAGCACCCGGTCGGCCCCGCGCAGGCTGAGCACTCCCCGGTCGACCATCTGCTCGATCGGCTGCAGCACCCCCGGTGCTCGCGACCGCTCCCGCAACCACCGCCCGGGCACCTCCGCGTTCGTGGTCCAGGGCGTCCCGGCCAGCCGCTCGCGGGCGGCGGCCCTGGCCTGGGCGACCCGGGCCGCGACCACCGCCGACGACTCCCCCTCCGACCGTGCCGTCCGTTCCGCCCGCGTCACGGGCAGCACCTCCACCTGCAGGTCGACGCGGTCGAGCAGCGGCCCCGACAGGCGACCGAAGTACCGGCGCTTCGCCATGGGCGTGCAGGAGCAGTCCAGCCCCTTGTTCACCGACGCCATCCCGCACGGGCAGGGGTTCGCCGCCAGCACCAGCTGGAAGCGCGCCGGGTAGCGGGCGGCTCCCCCGGAACGGTGCAGCACCAGCTCCCCCTGCTCCAGCGGCTGGCGCAGCGTCTCCAGCACGCGGGACGGGAACTCGGGGGCCTCGTCCAGGAGCAGCACCCCTCGGTGCGCGCGGGAGACCGCGCCGGGCCGGGCCAGGCCGCTGCCCCCGCCGACGATCGCGGCCGGGGTGGCCGTATGGTGCGGGTCCTCGAACGGCGGACGCGTCAGGAGGCCGTTCCCGGGGTCGAACGTCCCGGCCACCGAGTGCACGGACGTCACCTCCACGGCCTCGGAGGGCGTGAGGTCCGGCAGGATGCCCGGCAGCCTGGCAGCCAGCATGGTCTTGCCCGCACCCGGCGGCCCGACCAGGAGCAGATGGTGCCCGCCGGCGGCCGCGACCTCGAGCGCCATCCGCGCCTGCACCTGCCCGACCACCTCCGCGAGGTCCCCCGGCGGCCGGCGCGGCGCGGACTGCCGCGCCGCCCGGACCGGGTCCAGCACCGGCGGCTCGGCGAGCTCGCCGCCGTGGAGCAGCACCACCTCGGCCAGGCTCGACGCCGCGTGGACGCGCGCCCCGGGGACCAGCCGGGCCTCGTCAGCGTCCCCGGTCGCGACCACGACGTCGGGGCAGCCCGCCTCGACGGCCGCGGCGACCGCAGGGAGCACCCCGCGCACGGGCTGGAGGCGCCCGTCGAGGCCGAGCTCCGCCAGGTGCACCACCCGGTCCAGCCCGGCCCGGGGTACCACGCCGTCCCCCGCGAGCACGGCGACCGCGATGGCGACGTCGAACGACGAACCGGACTTGCGCAGCGACGCGGGCGACAGGTTGACGGTGATCTTGCGGTGCGGCCACTTGATGCCGGTGGAGAGCACCGCGGCCCGCACCCGCTCGCGCGACTCGTTGAGCGCCGTGTCCGGCAGCCCCACCAGCGTGAACCCGGGGACGGACGCCGCGAGCTGCGCCTGCACCTCCACGACGTGCCCCGTCAGCCCGGTGAGGGCGACCGCCGCCGTCGTCCCGAGGCCCATCAGAGCACCCCCACGAGATGCTCGACCTGCGCGGCGCCCGCCCGCGGCAGCACCACGGCCACCACGTCGACCCGGATCTCGCGGCAGCGCACGTCCCGGTGCTCCACCAGCCACTGCCCCGTGAGCCGGCGGATCCGGGACAGCTTGGCGACCGTCACCGCCTCCGCGGGGTGGCCGAACGCGGTGCCCCGTCGAGTCTTCACCTCGATCGCGACCAGCACGTCGCCGTCGCGCGCGACGAGGTCGAGCTCGCCTCCCGTGCCGCGCCAGTTGCGCTCGAGCACCTCCATGCCCTGCGCCTCGACGTGGCGCGCGGCCACCCGTTCCCCGTACCGCCCGACGGCGTCCTTCGCCCGCATCGAACCACCTCCGCGGGGAAGCCTCGCGGCCCGGTGCAGGGCCGACGCGCACGCGGACGATGTCCTGTGGACGAGGGGCGCGGGGGGCGGCCTGTGGGCAGCCTCCACGCCTACCGGCGCCTCGTGGCGTCGACAGGGAGCGAGCTACAGGGCGAGCTCGGCCTTCGCGAGCTCCTCCACGTTGACGTCCTTGAACGTCACCACGCGCACCGACTTGACGAACCGCGCGGAGCGGTAGACGTCCCACACCCAGGCGTCGGCCAGCCGGAGCTCGAAGTAGACCTCGCCGGCGGCGGACCGCACCTGCAGGTCCACCTGGTTGGCGAGGTAGAACCGCCGCTCCGTCTCCACGACGTACGAGAACAGGCCCACCACGTCGCGGTACTCGCGGTACAGCGCGAGCTCCATCTCGGTCTCGTAGTTCTCGAGGTCTTCGGCGCTCACAGGGCCATCATCCCATCGGGCGGGTCGAGGGCGAGGGCTGCGGCGGGCGCGCCGGGCGCCGGGACCGCTCCGTCGTCCGCGAGGGCGCGCAGGTTCCACGACCGGCGGTGCTGCGGCGTCGGGCCGAGCCGGCGCAGCGCGTCCAGGTGGGCGGGCGCCGAGTACCCCTTGTTCTGGTCCCACGCGTACGCCGGGTACTGGCGCGCCAGACGCACGAGCAGCCCGTCCCGCTCCACCTTGGCGAGCACGCTCGCGGCCGCGACCGAGGAGCACTGCAGGTCCGCCTTGACGAGGGTGCGCACCCCCGGCTCGGGCGCCTCGGGCCCGAGCGGGTCGAGGGCCGCCGCCTCGAACAGGTCGACGTCGCCCCGGCTCAGCCAGTCGTGCGAGCCGTCGAGGAGCACCACGTCCACGTCGCCGCACGTCCGCCGGACCTGGGCCAGCGCCCGCCGCCCGGCGAGCCGCAGCGCGGCCACGATGCCGTGCGCGTCGATCTCCGCCGGCCCCGCGTGCCCGACGGCCCACGCGACGCCCCAGCGCTGCAGCTGCGGCACCATCGCGACCCGTGCCGCCGGGGTGAGGAGCTTCGAGTCGGTCAGCCCCTGGGGCGCCGTCCGCGTCGCCGCGTCCACGACGACGACCCCCACGCTCACGGGCCCGGCGAGGGAGCCGCGCCCCACCTCGTCCATGCCCGCGACCAGCCGTGCGCCGCCCGTGAGCAGCGCACGCTCCTGGCGCAGCGTCGGGCTCCGGCGCTGCTTGGCACCGACGCCGGCCGTGCGGCGGCGGGGCGGCGTGGGTCGGCGCACCGTCTCCGGCCCGGACGTCGCCCGGACGGGCTCGACGCCGTCCTGCCCTGCGTCCTGCCCTGCGTCCTGCGCGGGGCCGCGCTCGACCAGCGACGTCACGGCTCCGGGACCTTCGCGAAGACGTCGCCCGGGTTGCGCAGGAGCTTCGCGTCGCCCAGCGGCCACACGGTGGCGAACGCCGACCCGACGACGTTGTCCATCGGCACGAACCCGCCGCCGGGCTTGCCCGTGTTGTAGCGGGAGTCCTGCGAGTTCTGCCGGTTGTCGCCCATGACGAACAGGAAGTCGTCGGGCACGACCGTGTCGAACGGGTCCTGGCTCGGCACCGAGCCCGGCTTGATGTACGACTCCTCGTCGATCGGCTCCCCGTTGATGCTCACGCGGCCCTGGTCGTCGCAGCACGTCACGTGGTCGCCGGGCGTCCCGACGACCCGCTTGATCAGGTGGTCGCCCGTCTCCTGCGGCAGGAGCCCCACGAACGTCAGGACGTTCGTCAACGCCTGTCCCACGGGGGTCCGCTCGGGCGGCTCGTACGGCGGCAGCCAGCCGCCGGGGTCCTTGAACACCACGATGTCGCCCCGGTGGACGTCGAACACGTCCGGCACCATCCGCGAGACCATGACCCGGTCACCGATCTCCAGCGTGTCCTCCATCGACCCGCTGGGGATGTAGAACGCCTGCACCAGGAACGTCTTGATGAGCCACGACAGGACCAGCGCGCTGACCACGATGATCGCGGTCTCGCGCAGGACGCCGAGCCCTCGGCTCGGGGCCGGTCCCTCGGCGGGGGCAGGGCGGCCCGCCCCGACCACGGCGTCGAAGCCCTCGACCCCGTCGCCGGAGCCGGTGCCCGCGGGGTCGTGGGGACGGGGATCGCGCGCGCTGGGCCGGTCTGTCACGGGATCGGAGTCTGCCACGCCCTCACTCTTTCACTCGCCACCGTCCACGGCGAAACCGCGACGGGCCCCCGGTCGCGCTCCGGCGGCGGCCCCGGCCGACCCCGGGGACGACGACGGACGGACGGCCCTGCCATCGGCAGGACCGCCCGTCCGGGGGTGCGCGTCAGCGCGTCGCGACGCGGCGCATCACGCCGCGCGGCCTCACTTCGAGGTCGGCGCGGTCTCGCGCTTCTCGCGGATCTTCGCCTTCTTGCCGCGCAGGTTGCGCAGGTAGTACAGCTTCGCCCGGCGGACGACGCCGCGGGAGACGACCTCGATCGAGTCGATGGTCGGGGCGTGCAGGGGGAACGTCCGCTCCACGCCGACGCCGAAGCTGATCTTGCGGACGGTGAACGTCTCGCGGACGCCGCCGCCCTGGCGCGCGATGACGATGCCCTGGAACGCCTGGACGCGCGAGCGGTTGCCCTCGACGACCTTGACGTTGACCTTGACGGTGTCGCCGGCGCGGAAGTCCGGGACGTCGGAGCGCAGCGAGGCTGCGTCGACGGAGTCGAGCGTGTGCATGGTGGTCTCCCCGCCCTGCCACAGGTCAGGAGCAAGATCGTGGCGCGCCCGCAGGGGGCACACGGAATCTGACGTGTCGGTGGGTGCGTCGGCTCCTCGACCAGGCGGGCTGACCAGCAGCCCGTCGTGACCTCCCCTGTGGCAGAGGCCGGGTCGGCGAACGCACCAGCGCCCTATTCTGCCACACGTCCCGGCGCGGACCCCGGCTCGGGCTCCGCCGCGGGACGGAGGCGTCCGTCACGCACCTCCCAGCCGAGGCCGGCGAGGAAGGCGCGGTCCGCCTTGTCCAGCGACGCGGGGTCGAGCGCGGCCACCATGTCGGGGCGCCGTGCGGCCGTCCGCTCCAGCGCCCGGTCGCGACGCCAGCGCTCGATCCGGGCGTGGTGGCCGGACAGGAGCACCTCGGGCACCTCGAGCTCCGCCCACTCCGGCGGCTTCGTGTACACCGGGTACTCCAGCAGGCCGGCCGCGCCGTGCGACTCCTCGACCAGCGAGTGCGGGTTCCCGACGACGCCCGGCAGCAGCCGCCCGAACGCCTCGATCATCACGAGCGCGGCCACCTCCCCGCCGTTGAGCACGTAGTCGCCGATGGACAGCTCACTGACGCGGTGGCCTGCGGCGCGGGTGCGCTCCGCGACGCGCGCGTCGATGCCCTCGTACCGGCCGCACGCGATGACCACGTGCTCCTCGGCCGCGAGCGCCTCGGCGTGCCGCTGCGTGAAGACGTCGCCCGACGGCGTGGGCACGACCAGGTGCCCGCCACCGCCCGCCGGCAGGACGTCGTCGAGCGCCCGCCCCCAGACGTCCGGGCGCATGACCATGCCCGCTCCCCCGCCGAACGGGGTGTCGTCGACCGTGCGGTGCCGGTCGGTGGTCCAGTCCCGCAGGTCGTGCACCCGCAGGTCGAGCAGCCCGGCCCTGCGCGCCTTGCCGACCAGCGACAGGTCCAGCGCGGCGAGGTAGTCGGGGAAGATCGAGACGACGTCGACGCGCACGTCAGGCCTCGTCCTGGGCGCCGTCCGCCCGGTCGACGACGGCGGACTCCGCGTCGCGGGCCAGCAGCCCGCCCGGGGGCGTCAGGACGACCCGCCCGCCGGCGACGTCGACCACGGGCACGATGGCGCGGACGAACGGGACGAGCGTGCGCTCGCCGCCGGTCTCCCGCACGACGAGCGCGTCGTGCGCCGGCAGGTGCTCGAGGCCGGTCACCTCGCCGACCACGGTCCCGTCCTCGAGCTCGGCCCGCAGGCCCTGCAGCTCGTGCGGGTACCAGGCGTCCTCCTCGTCGGAGGCGTCGGCCTCGACGACGAGCTCGACGCCGCGCAGCGCCTCGGCCGCGGTGCGGTCGGCCACCTCCGCGAAGGACACGAGCCAGCGGCCCTGGTGCACCCGCGCGGCCGTCACCGTCAGCGGCCCGGCCTCGGCCGGCTCGGTCGCGAGGGTGAGGCCCACCGCGAGCCGTTCCTCGGGGTTGTCGGTGCGCAGGTCGAGGCCGACCTCGCCCCGGAGCCCGTGCGCCCGCCCGACGCGCGCCACCACCAGCTGCATGACCACTCCTGTCTCGAACTGTTCTCGTGGACCGGTGACCACCGGTCCAGCATGCCTCGCGGCAGACGACGAGGCCCGGCCCCACTCTCGGTGGGGTCGGGCCTCGTCAGTGCTACGGCAGCGGGTGCGGCACGCGTCAGCGCCGGTCGACGTCCACGACGTCGACCCGCACGGGGCCGTCCGTCGCGAGCGCGCCGACCACCGTGCGCAGCGCCTTCGCCGTCCGTCCGCCCCGACCGATCACGCGGCCGAGGTCGTCGGGGTGCACCCGCACCTCGAGCAGGTCGCCCCGGCGCTGCGTCCGCGAAGCCACCCGGACGTCGTCCGGGTTGTCCACGATGCCGCGCACCAGGTGCTCGAGGGCCTCGGCGAGCATCAGGCCTCGGCCTCAGCCTCGGTGGCCTCGGCCGCCGGCTCGTCGGCCTTCTTCTCGGCAGCCTTCGCCTTGGCCTTCTCGGCCTCGGCGGCGACGGCCTCGACCGCGGCGACGCTGTCGGCCTTCGCGGTCTTGGTCTTGAGGGTGCCCTCGGCGCCCGGAAGACCCTTGAACTTCTGCCAGTCACCGGTGATCTTGAGCAGCGCGGCGACCTGCTCGGTCGGCTGCGCGCCGACGCCGAGCCAGTACTGCGCCCGCTCGGACTTGATCTCGATGAACGACGGCTCCTCGGTCGGGTGGTACTTCCCGATCTCCTCGATGACGCGCCCGTCGCGCTTGGAGCGCGAGTCGGCCACGACGACGCGGTAGTACGGGGCCCGGATCTTGCCGAGGCGCTTCAGACGAATCTTGACGGCCACTGTGGTGGTGTCTCCTGGTTCTGGTGGGGCGACCTCACGCGCCGCCGGGTGGGGTCCTGGCGGTGTCCGGAGGTCAGGAACACGACCTGCGCAGGAGAGAGGGGCCTGGGCACGCCGAGTACCCCGCCATTGTGCCAGACCGGGCGCGCCCGCTCCAACCACGGGTGACGCACCTCTCGCGCCCGCGCGGGGAGGTCAGCCGCGGACGACCTGCCCGCGCAGCACGACGGCGGTCGGGTGCCGCAGCACCTCGATGTCCTCGCGCGGGTCGGCGGGGTACACCACCAGGTCCGCGCTGGACCCCTCGACGAGGGCGCCGAAGCCCAGGAGCTCGCGCGCCCGCCAGGTCGCCATCGCGACGACGTCGACGGCGGGGATGCCGGCCGCGACCAGCTCGGCGCACTCGTCCACGACCCGCCCGTGCCCGAGGGTGCCGCCGGCGTCCGTCCCGACGAGCAGCGGGACGCCCGCCTCGTGGAGCGCGCGCACGTGCTCGTACCGACGGGCGTGCATGCGTCGCATCCGCGCCGCGTACTCGGGGTACTTCCCCTCGGCCTGCCGGGCGATCTCCTCGAAGCGGGCCACCTGGAGCAGCGTGGGGGTCACGGGGATGCGCCGCGCCGCGACCTCGTCCACGAGCGGTCCCACGATGCCGGTGCCGTGCTCGATGCCGTCCACGCCCGCGGCGAGCAGGTCGGGCACGACCTCCTCGGAGAAGGCGTGCACCGTCACGCGCGCGGCCTCCGCGTGCGCGGCGGCGACGGCCTCCGTGAGCACGTCGCGCGGCCACAGCGGGCCGAGGTCGCCCGCCTCGCGGTCGATCCAGTCCCCGACCAGCTTGACCCAGCCGTCCGCGCCGCGCGCCTGGGCGCGCACCGCGTCGGGGAGCGCTCCCACGTCGTCGAGCTCCAGGCCGAAGCCCTGCAGGTAGCGCTTGGGGCGGGCCAGGTGCCGGCCGGCGCGCACGAGGCGCGGCAGGTCGGGGCGTTCCTGGACCCAGGACGTGTCCACGGGCGAGCCCGCGTCGCGCACGAGCAGGACGCCGGAGTCGCGATCGGCGACGGCCTGGGCCTCCGCCGTCTCCTGGTCGACCGCGCCGTCCGGGCCGAGGCCCACGTGGCAGTGCACGTCCACCAGACCCGGCAGCACCCAGCCCTCGAGCTCGCGGGTGGCGCTGCCCTGGGGCGACGGCCGCGTCAGGCTGACCCGCCCGTCGCGCACCCACATCTCGCCGACGTCGCGATCGTGACCGAGCAGGACGTGGCCGGTGACGTGCAGCGGGACGTGCGGGGCAGACATGGTCGAAGGCTACCGAGTCGGGGGGCCGGGCCGTGGACGCCGGTCCGTGCGCCTCAGCGTCCGCCGAGCAGCTTGTCGAGCCCGTCCGGCAACTGGAGCTTCGAGAGGTCCTGCTCGGCCGGCTCCGCGCCGCCCATCCCGAACGCGGAGCCCTGGGGGGACGACGTCGCGGCGGGGCCGCCGAGCGCGCGCTGCATGGCCTCGCGTTCCTGCTGCGCCCGCTTCGCGGGGTTGCCCGACTTGCCCTTGACCTTCTTCGACGGCGCCTGCTTGCCGCGCGACTTCTTGCCGCCGCCCGGCATCCCCGGCATCCCGGGGACGCCGCCGGGCATGCCCGGCATGCCGCCGCCCTTGCTCATCTGGCGCATCATCTTCTGCGCCTGCGTGAACCGCTCGAGGAGCTGGTTGACGGCCGTCGTCGTCTGGCCGGATCCCCGCGCGATGCGGGCGCGGCGCGAGCCGTTGATGATCTTGGGGTTGTCGCGCTCGGCGGGCGTCATCGACTGGATGAGGGCCTGGACGCGGTCGACCTCGCGCTCGTCGAAGTTCTCGAGCTGCTCGCGCATCTGCCCCATGCCCGGCATCATCCCGAGCATCTTCTTCATGGAGCCGAGCTTCTTCATCTGCTGCATCTGCACCAGGAAGTCGGACAGCGTGAAGTCCTCGCCCTTCTCCACCTTGGCCGCCATCTTGGCGGCCTCCTCGGCGTCGAAGGCCTTCTCGGCCTGCTCGATGAGGGTGAGCACGTCACCCATGTCGAGGATGCGCGACGCCATGCGGTCAGGGTGGAAGACCTCGAAGTCGGTGAGCTTCTCACCGGTCGAGGCGAACATGATGGGGCGGCCCGTCACCGTCGCCACCGAGAGGGCGGCGCCACCGCGCGCGTCGCCGTCGAGCTTGGACAGGACGACGCCGGTGAAGTCGACGCCCTCCTCGAAGGCCTTCGCCGTGGCGACGGCGTCCTGGCCGATCATCGCGTCGATGACGAACAGGACCTCGTCGGGCTGCACGGCGTCGCGGATGTCCGACGCCTGCTGCATGAGCACCTGGTCGACGCCCAGGCGGCCCGCGGTGTCGACGATGACGACGTCGTGCTGCTTGACCTTCGCCTCGGCGACGCCGTCGCGGGCCACGCCCACGGGGTCGCCGATGACGACGTCCGTCTCCGCACCCTGGTTGCCCGGGTGCGGCGCGTAGACCGGGACGCCGGCCCGCTCGGCGACGACGGAGAGCTGGGTCACCGCGTTGGGGCGCTGCAGGTCGGCGGCGACGAGCAGCGGGGTGTGGCCCTGCTCCTTGAGCGCCAGCGCCAGCTTGCCGGCGAGGGTCGTCTTGCCGGCGCCCTGGAGGCCGGCGAGCATGATGACCGTCGGCGGCGTCTTGGAGAGCTGCAACGGCCGGGTCTGCCCGCCGAGGATCGACACGAGCTCGTCGTTGACGATCTTCACGACCTGCTGCGCCGGGTTGAGCGCGCCGGACACCTCGGCCGACAGCGCACGCTCGCGCACCGCGGCGGTGAACTCGCGCACGACGGGCACGGCGACGTCGGCGTCGAGGAGCGCTCGACGGATCTCGCGCACGGTCGCGTCGATGTCCGCCTCGGAGAGCCGGCCCCGCCCGCGCAGGTTCTTGAACGTCGCGGTGAGCCGGTCCGACAGGGAGTTGAACACCAGGCAGGTCCTTAGGAGAGGTCGTCGTGGGGTGCGGCCACCTAGCCTACCGTCCGACGGCGAGCGCCCGACGGGCCCGCCCCATGAGGTCGTCCACGAGGCTCGCGCGCCACGCCGTCCACCCCGCCGGGCCCAGCGACGACGAGTCCGCCTCCGTGACCACGCGCACCACCTCGAGCAGGTCGCCGCGGTGCTCGAGCGCGTCGAGGAGCTCCGCCACCGTGGCCGGGTCCTCGAGGTCGGCCGTGGTGGCGAGGCGCGCGAGGGTGAGGTGGTGGCGCACGACGAGGCCGACGTCGCGCGCCATGTCGTCGCCGAACCCCGTCCGGAGCACGATGCCGGGCGCGACGCGGGCGCCCTCCACGGAGTGGTCGGGCTCGACGGCGCCGCGGCGCTTGCCGATGTCGTGCAGGAGGGCGCCGAGCAGGAGCTGCTCCGTCGGCGCCGCCGCGACGCCCCCGTCCGCCGCGACCTGGCGGCGCACCCGGACGGCGCGCGCCGCCGTCTCCACCAGGTGCCGGTCCACGGTGTGCCGGTGGACCGCGGCCCGCTGGGGGCGGTTGCGCACGGCCGCCCACTCGGGGATCCAGGTCGTGACGACGCCGGCCAGGTCGAGCGCCTCCCAGACCGGCACCTGGGCCGGCCCCGCGCCGAGCAGCGTGAGCAGCGCGGAGCGCGCGGCGGGCGGCCACGGCGCGGGCGGCGGCGGGGACTCCGCGAGCGACTGCACGGTCACGGGCGAGAGCACGAGACCGGTGCGCGCCGCGGTGGCCGCCGCCCGCAGCGGGAGCAGCGGGTCCTCGGCCGGCTGCGCCCCGACGGCCAGCACGAGCTCGCCGTCGTGCTCCACGAGGCCGTCGCCCACCGACCGCAGCCGCGGCGCGGACCGGCGCCCCCGGACCATGACGGGCCGGCGGACCGCGGGGCGCTGCAGCGCCTGCCGGGCGCGGCGCACGGTGGAGTCCAGCGCGTAGGAGATCTCCCGACCGGCCTCGGCGAGGCTGGCCAGCAGCTCGTCGGGGTCGTCGTACCCGCAGCGGGCGGCCACCTCGTCGAGGTCGGCGAGCAGCAGCTTGGTGGACCGGCGCCGCGTCACGACGTGCACCGCGTCCCGCACGTCCAGCAGGTGCGCGTACGCCCGGTCCACGCGGCCGTGCGGGCGGTCGGTGAGCCACGTGGCCGCGAGCGCCGACAGCAGGACGGCGTCGCGGATGCCGCCCCGTGACTCCTTGAGGTCCGGCTCGATGAGGTACGCCAGCTCCCCCGCGCGCTCGGCCCGGTCGCGGGCGCTGTGCAGCAGCTCGGGCAGTCGGCGGCGCGACGCCGAGCGCCAGTCGGTGAGGATCGCGGAGGCCGCGCGGTGCACGACGACGGCGTCCCCCGCCACGGGCCGCACGTCCAGCCAGCCGACGGCGGCGGGCAGGTCGGTGGACGCGAGCCGACGGGTCTGGCTCAGCGAGCGCACGGCGTGGTCGACGTCGACGCCGGAGTCCCACAGCGGGTACCAGAGCGCGTCGGCGACGCGGGCGAGCTCGTCGGGCTTGTGGGTGCGGCCGTCGTGCACGAGCACGAGGTCGAGGTCCGACAGCGGGCCGAGCTCGCCGCGGCCGAGGCTGCCGACGGCGGCCAGCGCGAGGCCCGTCGGGTCCACGTCGGCCGTGGCGGCCTGGTACAGGGGGGTGAGCCGGTCGGTGACGAGCTGCTGCAGGGCCGTGCGCCGCGCGACCCCCGATCGGCCGGGGCCGGTCAGGCCGTCGGCGGCGGCGAGCAGGTCCGCGCGCAGGGGGCCCACCGCGGGGGTCGTGGTGGGGCCGTCGTCGACGCGCGAACCCCGCACCCCGGCGTCCGGGGTGCGGGGCTCTGTCGCGCCCGGCTGGTCGTCCGGGAGCACTGTCCGCGCCTCCTAGAGGGCCGCGTCGCCGTGCTCGCCGGTGCGCACGCGCACCACGTCGTCGAGCGTCGTGGTCCACACCTTGCCGTCCCCGATCCTGCCGGTCTGGGCGGCCTTGACGACGACGTCCACGACGGTGGACGCGTCCTCGTCCGCGACGAGGACCTCCACGCGGACCTTGGGCACCAGGTCGACCGTGTACTCGGCACCCCGGTACACCTCGGTGTGGCCCTTCTGGCGTCCGTAGCCGCTGGCCTCGCTGACGGTCATCCCACGGATGCCGGCGGCCTCGAGGGCGGACTTCACGTCGTCCAGGCGGTGGGGCTGGACGACCCCGGTGACGAGCTTCATGCGCGGATCTCCCTCTTGATCTGGCCGCTGGCGGAACCCTGCGGGACGGTCTCGTACGCGGACTCGCTGTGCACCGCCAGGTCGATGCCACCGACCTCGGCCTCCTCGGAGACCCGCCAGCCCATGACCGCCTTGAGCGCGATCGCGATGAGGTAGGTGACGATGCCGGAGAAGACGATCGCGACGACGGCGATGATCGCCTGGACCGCGAGCTGGTTCAGGCCGCCGCCGTAGAACAGGCCCGTCTCGGTGGCCAGGAAGCCGATGGAGACCGTGCCCCAGAGGCCGGAGACGAGGTGCACGCCCACGACGTCGAGCGAGTCGTCGTAGCCCAGCTTGTACTTCAGGCCCACCGCGAAGGCGGAGAGCACGCCGGCGATCGCGCCGACCGCGATGGAGCCGACGGGGCTGACGGACCCGGCGGCCGGGGTGATCGCGACGAGCCCGGCCACGACACCCGACGCCGCACCGAGCGACGTCGCGGAGCCGTCGCGCAGCTTCTCCACCAGGAGCCAGCCGAGCACCGCGGCCGCGGTGGCGACCGTCGTGTTGACCCACGCGAGTCCGGCGAAGCCGTCGGCCGTGAAGGCGGAGCCGCCGTTGAAGCCGAACCAGCCGAACCACAGGAGCGCCGCGCCCAGCATGACGAGCGGCAGGTTGTGCGGGCGCATCGGCTCGGAGCCGAAGCCCTTGCGCTTGCCGACCACCAGGGCGAGGACCAGCGCGGCCACACCGGCGTTGATGTGCACCACGGTGCCCCCGGCGAAGTCGATCGGCGTCGCGATGGACGCGAACGGCCCGTCCCCGGACAGCAGGCCGCCGCCCCAGACCATGTGCGCCATCGGGAAGTAGCAGAGGGTCACCCACACGGCCACGAAGACCATCCAGGTACCGAACTTGGCGCGGTCGGCGATCGCGCCGGAGATCAGGGCGACGGTGATGATGGCGAACGTCGCCTGGAAGCCGACGCCCACGATGCCGGGCACGCCGAAGTCGTCGATCGCGAACTCGCCCGCGGCGTCGTAGATCGCGCCCGACAGCCCGAACTGGTCGAACGGGTTGCCGACGATCCCGCCGAGGTCGGCGCCGTAGGACATCGACCAGCCCCACAGCACGTAGACGACGCCGACGACGGCGATCGCGCCGAACGACATCATCATCATGTTCAGCACGGACTTGCCGCGCACCATCCCGCCGTAGAAGAGCGCGAGTCCAGGGGTCATCAGGAGCACGAGAGATGCCGACATCAGCATCCACGCGGTTGCTCCGGTGTCCAGCTCCATGAGTTGTTCCTCCCTCACCAGCCGGGCGGCCGGGTCGGGCACTACCGTGGTCGGGCGGGGTTTCGCCTGGAGTGTTCTGGTGTTTCGCGGGTGTGACAAGGCCCCGTCACGCGTCAACTTTGCGTTAACGGGGCCCTGTCGTGGGGCGCCGCGGGCCGCCGCGGGCCGCCGCGTGCGCGGCGGAGGTCAGCCCAGCAGGCCGTCCACGAACTGCTCGGGGTCGAACGGCGCCAGGTCGTCGGGGCCCTCCCCCAGCCCGACGAGCTTGACCGGCACGCCGAGCTCGCGCTGCACGGCGACGACGATGCCGCCGCGGGCGGTGCCGTCGAGCTTGGTGAGCACGATGCCGGTGACGCCCGCGACCTCGCCGAAGACGCGGGCCTGGTTGAGGCCGTTCTGCCCGGTCGTGGCGTCGAGCACGAGCAGCACCTCGGCGAGCGGCGCTTCCCGGGTGATGACGCGGGTGATCTTGCCCAGCTCGTCCATGAGGCCTGCCTTGTTCTGCAGGCGGCCCGCGGTGTCGACGAGGACGACGTCGGTGCCCTCGGCCTTGCCGCGCTTCACGGCGTCGAACGCGACGGCGGCCGGGTCGGCGCCGTCGCGGTCCGAGCGCACCGTCTCCACGCCCACGCGGGCGCCCCAGGTCTGCAGCTGGTCGGCGGCCGCCGCGCGGAACGTGTCCGCCGCGCCGAGCACCACGGACCGGTCCTCCGCGACCAGCACGCGCGCCAGCTTGCCGACCGTCGTCGTCTTGCCCGTGCCGTTGACGCCCACCACGAGCACGACGGCCGGCAGCCGCGCGCCGTCGTCGCCGACCGGGCCGGTCGTGGCGACCTCGCGGTCCAGCGCCGGGTCGACGACCTTGAGCAGCTCCTCACGCAGCAGGTCTCGCACGGTCTTCGGGTCGCGGACGCCGAGCACGCGCACGCGCGTGCGCAGGGCCTCGAGCAGCTCCTCGGCCGGTCCTGCGCCGATGTCGGCGAGCAGCAGCGTCTCCTCGAGCTCGTCCCAGTCGTCCTCGGTGAGGTGGTCGCGGGAGAGCACGCTGAGCAGCCGCGCGCCGAGCGGCGACCCCGACCGGGCGAGCCGGTCGCGCAGGCGCACCAGGCGCCCGGCCACCGGCTCCGGCGTCTCGAGCGCGGGCGCCGCCGGTTCCGCCGCGGGGGCCGCGTCGACCGACGCTCCCTCCGGCGCGGGGGCGACCGTCGTGGCGCCGTCGTCCCGCTGGTCGACCTGCTGGTCGATCCGCTGGTCGGGGCGCCGGCGGCGCGTCCTCGGGGCGAGCAGTGCGGCACCGCCGCCGACCACGACGACGACGCCGAGAAGGATCCAGAGCCAGAGCTGATCAGTCACGCGGACAGTCTCCCAGAACCGCGCGGGCGTGCCGCCCGGCGAGGATCGCCGCCGGGCCCCCGGACGAGGGGGTCACTCCGGCTTGCGGACGCTCCCCACGTGCCACGAGCTGCGCGCCTGCAGGCGCGCGCGGTGCAGTGCATCGGTGAGCTCCTCCGGGTCGACATAGCCCGGGGCGTCCTCGACCGTCGCGGCGAAGAACTCGTCCATCCCCGTCTCGACGGGGGCTGGGGGCGCGACGCGCTTGCGGCGCAGCCCGGACCGGAAGTCGCGGAGGAAGCGACCGAGGCCGGGGGCCTCATCGTCCTGACCCTCACGACGTTCCATGACGTTGGCCACGAGGAACACCACCGCGGCGAGAACGAGGGACCCGAGGACCCAGAGGACGAACGTGAGCATGGCGTTATTCTCCCCGCGCATCGACGGTCTCGCGCATCCGCTGGGAGATGACGGTCGTCACACCGTCGCCGCGCATGGTCACGCCGTACAGCGCGTCCGCGACCTCCATCGTGCGCTTCTGGTGGGTGATGACGATGAGCTGGGAGTCCTCCTGCAGCTCGCGGAAGATCTCCAGCAGTCGGCCCAGGTTCACGTCGTCGAGCGCCGCCTCGACCTCGTCCATCACGTAGAACGGGCTGGGGCGCGCCTTGAAGATCGACACGAGGAACGCGACCGCCGTGAGCGACCGCTCCCCGCCGGACAGCAGCGACAGCCGCTTGACCTTCTTGCCCGCCGGGCGCGCCTCGACCTCGATGCCCGTGGTGAGAAGATCACCCGGGTCGGTGAGCACCAGGCGCCCCTCGCCACCCGGGAAGAGCCGGCCGAAGACCCGCTCGAACTGCTCCGCGGTGTCGCGGAACGCCTCCGCGAAGACCTGCTGCACCCGCTCGTCGATCTCCTCGACGATGTGCAGCAGGTCCTGGCGCGACTTCTTGAGGTCCGCCAGCTGTTCCGTGAGGAACTGGTGCCGCTCCTCCAGGGCCGCGAACTCCTCCAGCGCGAGCGGGTTGACCGCGCCGATGCGCGCGAGCGCGCGCTCCGCCGTCGCGAGCCGCTTCTCCTGCTCCGCGCGCACGTACGGCACGGGCTCCGGGTCCGGGTCCTCCTCGGCGGCCTCGGTGGGGCGCGCCACCGGCACGTCGCGGTGCGGGCCGAACTCCTCGACCAGGACGTCGGGGTCGCTGCCCAGCTCGTCCACCGCCCGGGCCTGCAGCTGCTCGAGCCGCGCCACCTGCTGGGCGCGCGCGACCTCGTCGCGGTGCGCGACGTCGGTGAGGTCGCGCAGCTCGCGCGCGAGCCGGTCGGCGTCGGTGCGGACCGTCTCGAGCTCCCGCTGCCGCGCGCCGCGCTCCTCGTCGGCGGCCGCGCGCTCGGCCTGGGCCCGCTCGATCGAGCGGGCGAGGACGGCCAGGGCCGTGCCCGCGTCGTCGCGCACCGCGGCCGCCGTCCGCGCCTCGGCCGCGCGCTGCACCGCCCGCCGCTCCGCCTTCTCCCGCGCGGCACGCTCCTGCGCCGCGGCCCGCGCGAGGCCCTGCGCGCGGCCGGCGACGGCGCGCGCCCGCTCCTCGCTGGTGCGCAGCTCCAGCCGCGCCTCGGTCTCCGCCGCGCGCGCCGCGGTGGCGGCCTCCTGCGCCGCCTCCCGGGCCGCCTGCGCCTCGGCCACCTGCTCCTGCGACTGCGCGGGCTCGGCCTCCGCGACCTCGAGGCGCCGGGCCAGCTCGGCGAGCTCCGCCTCGTCGGCCTTCCGCCGCTCGGCGGCCTGGGCGAGCGTCGCGCGGTGCCGCTCGGCCTCCGCGAGCGCGGACCGGTGCGCCGAGCCGAGCGTGCCGAGCTGCTCCGCGACGGCGGCGAGGGCGGCGTCCGACTCGTGCAGCCGGGCGAGGGTGTCGTCGTGGGCGGCCTGCGCGGTCTCGAGACGCTCGCGCGCCCCGACCAGCTCGAAGCGGCAGCGCTCGCCGCGGGCGGCCGCGTCGTCGAGCCCCTCCTTGGCCTCGTCGAGCGCCGACGTCAGGTGCAGCACGCTCGGCGCGGCCGCGGAGCCGCCCCAGGCCCGCGCCGCGCCCAGCAGGTCGCCGGCCCGCGTCACGGCGACGACGCCGGGTGCCTTCTGGACCAAGGCGCGCGCCTGGGCCAGGTCGTCCACCACGACCACGTCGCGCAGCAGCGTGCGCAGCGGGGCGGCCGCGGGTCCGGCCACGGTGACGACGTCGGGCGCCCGGCGCGCGCCGTCGGGCAGGTCGGCGGGGACCGGGGACTCCCCCGGCGCGCCGTCGTCGGCGCCGCCCACGACGAGCCCGGCGCGGCCGGCGTCGTCGTCGCGCAGGCGTCGCAGCGCGTCGACCGCCGCGTCGAGGTCGCGCACGGCCACGGCGTCCGCGACCGGGCCGAGGGCGGCCGTCACCGCGTCCTCGTAGCCCGCCTCGACGCCGAGCAGCGCGGCGACCGAGCCGAGCACGCCGGGCGCGGCGTCCGCGAGCAGGGCGCCCGCGCCGTCCTTGCGGTCCAGGCTGAGCTCGAGGGCCTCGACCCGCGCGCTCCAGGTGGCGCGGTCGCGCTCGGCCTCGGCCGCGCGGGCCTCGAGGTCCTGCACGGCCGTCTGCGCGTCGGCGAGCGCCGTCGTCGCCTCCTCGTGCCGGGCGTCGAGGTCCTCCTCGCCCTCCTCGGCGCCCACGACCTGCACCTCGAGCGCGCCGAACTCGCGCGCTGCCTCCTCGGCCCGGCGCTCCGCCTCCGCGACGACCTCGCGCACGCGTTCCAGCTCCGCGTCACCCGCCTCGACGCGGCTGCGGCGCGCGGCCACCTGCCCGGAGAGCCGGGCGAGCCCCTCGCGACGGTCGGCCACGCCGCGGTGCAGGGTCGCGAGCTCGCGCTCCGCGGCGTCCGCGGCCTTCTCGGCGTCCGTGCGCGCGGCGACCGCGGTCTCGAGCGCGGCGCGCGCGAGCTCGACCTCGCGGGTCAGCTCCGCCTCCGTGGCCCGCGCCCGCTCGGCCTGGGCCTCCAGGGCGGCCGGGTCCTGGCCGCGGTGCTCCGGCTCGGTGGCGCCCAGCAGCCGCACCCGCTCGTCGGCGAGCGTGGCCAGCCCCCGCAGCCGCTCGCGCAGCGCGCTCAGCGCGTGGAAGGCGTCGGCCGCGCGGCCGGCGTCCGCGACCGCGGCGGACGCCGCGACCTCGAGCCTCGCCAGGTGCTCCCGCGCCCGCTCCAGCCCCTGCTCCGTCTCCTGCTGACGCTCGCGCAGCGCCGCCTCGTCGGCCCGCTCCTGGGCCATCTGGGCGGTGAGCTGGGCCAGGTCGTCGGCGAGGAGCCGGGCCTTCGCGTCCCGCAGGTCGGCCTGGACGGTCCGCGCCTTGCGCGCCGCCTCCGCCTGCCGCCCGAGCGGGCCGAGCTGGCGACGCAGCTCCGCGGTGAGGTCCGTGAGGCGGGCGAGGTTGCCCTGCATCGCCTCGAGCTTGCGCAGCGCCTTCTCCTTGCGCTTGCGGTGCTTGAGGACGCCGGCCGCCTCCTCGACGAAGCCGCGGCGGTCGTCGGGGGTGGCGCGCAGCACGGCGTCGAGCTGCCCCTGCCCCACCACGACGTGCATCTCGCGGCCGATGCCGGAGTCGCTCAGCAGCTCCTGGATGTCGAGGAGCCGGCACGAGCTGCCGTTGATCGCGTACTCCGACCCGCCGCTGCGGAACAGCGTGCGGGTGATCGTCACCTCGGTGTAGTCGATCGGCAGCGCGCCGTCGGTGTTGTCGATCGTGAGGGACACCTCGGCCCGGCCGAGCGGCGGGCGGCCGGCGGTGCCGGCGAAGATCACGTCCTCCATCTTGCCGCCGCGCAGCGACTTGGCGCCCTGCTCCCCCATCACCCACGACAGCGCGTCGACCACGTTCGACTTGCCCGAGCCGTTCGGCCCGACGACGCACGTGATGCCCGGCTCGAGGCTCAGCGTCGTCGCCGAGGCGAACGACTTGAAGCCGCGGAGCGTGAGCGTCTTGAGGTGCACCCGGCGAGCCTAACCGCCGGATCCCGCCGATCCGCGGAACTTCGCCGGTCCCGCCCGGAGACGTCCGGACACGCCGACGGCCGGGCCCGTGCGGGCCCGGCCGTGCGACGTCGTGCGTGAGGCGTGCGTGACGTACGAGCGCTCAGAGGTTCGGGAACCAGAGGCCGATCTCGCGGGCCGCGGACTCGGGCGAGTCGGAGCCGTGCACCAGGTTCTGCTGCACCTTGAGGCCCCAGTCGCGGCCCAGGTCGCCGCGGATGGTGCCGGGCGCGGCCTCGGTGGGGTTGGTCGCGCCCGCCAGCGAGCGGAACCCGGGGATGACGCCCTGGCCCTCGGCGACGACGGCGAGTGTCGGGCCCGAGAGCATGAAGTCGACGAGCGGCTGGTAGAACGGCTTGCCCTCGTGCTCCGCGTAGTGCGCGGCGAGGAGCTCGGTCGTGGCCTGCTTCAGCTCGACGGCGACGAGCGTGTAGCCCTTCGCCTCGATGCGCCGCAGCACCTCGCCGGACAGCCCGCGGCGGACGCCGTCGGGCTTGACGAGCACCAGGGTGCGCTCGATGGCGGGCTCGGCGGGCAGGGTCGTGTCTGCGGCGTCGGTCATGGCGGAGAGCCTATCGGCGCCCGCGCCCTGCCCTGTACTCCCGCCCCTCACCCTGCACTGCCTTCCAGCACGCGATCTTTCGCGTCATCGGGCCTTGTCTCGCGAGGAATCGCTTGCTGGAAGGCCAGAGTCACACCGGACGAAGACCGCCCACAGCGCGCCGTCGCGCGACGTTGTCCACAGGTCCGGGCTCGGCGGCGCGACGGGCGTCGTCGGAATGATCGCCTTGCGCGATGCGACCGCTCACCCCACCGCCTCCGGCACTCCTGACGCTGGCCGCGCGACAGGAAGGTCTCGTGACGACGCGCCAGTGCGAGACGGCCGAGATGTCCGCCGACCGGCTGGCACGCATGGCACGGCAGGGGCGCTGGGTGCGGTTGAGCACCGCCGTCTACGACACCGATCCCGTCCCCGTGGACCATCGCGAACGACGAGATCTCTTCGACCATCGCCGCCGCCGTGCCGCGTGGTTCGGGCTGCTTGCCTACGGGCCGTCGGCGATCGCCGTCGGGCAGTCCGCCCTGGCCCTGCACGAGATCCAGGGACTGCCCGTCCACATCACCCCGGAGGTGATGCTCCCGAGTGGATTCCCCAGGGTCTCCCGTGACGGCGTCGCGGTCAGGCAGTACGACGCCGGGCTTGCGACCGAGCTCGTCCGTGGTCGCCGGGTCGTCCCCGTCGTGCACGCGCTCGCCCAGGCGGTGCCACACCTCGGTCGTCGGCACGCCGTCGCCGTCCTCGACAACGCGGTGTACGCCGGCCGCGTCAGCCGTGCCGAGGTCGAGACCGCGCACGACCTCGCCCGAGGACGACGCGGGGTGGAGCGCACCCATCCGTGGTGGCGGCTGGTCGACGGGCGAGCGGAATCACCGCTGGAGACCTGGGCGCGCCTCGAGTGCCTCGACGCCGGTGTCCCGCCCGACGACCTCCAACGGGACTTCCACGCACCGAACGGTCGGTTCATCGGCCGGGGCGACCTCGTGTGGCGCCTCCCGGGCGGACGCTGGTTCCTCCTCGAGATGGACGGCGAGGAGGTCCACGGCTCGCTCGAGGCGGTCTACTCCGACCGCGCACGCCAGAACGCCCTCGTCGCCGACGGCGGGGTCGTCGTGCAACGGGCTACCTCCGAGGACCTGCGGGTGCCCGGTCGGCTCGGGGACGAGGTGGCCGGCCGACTGCGCCGGGCCGGGTGGCGCGCGGCCGACGAACGAACAAGCGATCTGTCGCGTCATTCGGCTGAATGACGCGACAGATCGCTTGGTGAAACGCTGGTCCGGTCAGAGGTTCGGCGCCGTCTCCGGGTGCTCGGCGTCGTACTGAGCGCGCTCGCGGTCGATGCGGCCGCCCAGGCGCAGCGAGACGACCCACATCGCGACGAACACCACACCGACGACGAACATCATCGGCAGCAGCAGGCCCATCGCCAGCACGGGCACCTGCACGACCGTCCCCGCGTAGTACCCCATCGGCGTCCCGACCATGCGGGACATCACCAGGAGCACGACGAACAGCACGCCGATCACGAGCCACAGGGCGAGCGGCGAGTCGATCACCAGGGGGCCGCGCTCGTAGCCGGTGTTACGCAGCCCGTAGAGGGCGACGCCGGCGAACAGCACCACGAACGCCTCCAGCTGCAGCATCATCGACGTGAACTGCACCTTGGCGGGCTTGCGGGGCTTGATGCGGTCCCCCGGGCGGGGACGGTCGTCCTTCTTGCTCACGACCCCACGATATCCGCGCGCTCGCGGGTGCCGGGACCGTCGTCGTCGGAGACCTCCGACACGCCGTCGGCGACCGGCAGCTCGTCGAGCGCCCCGGCCTTGGCCGGGTCCGCGACGGCCTCGCCGCGCGCCACCATGCCGGCGACGTCGGACAGCTTGATCACGGGCAGGAAGAACGCCAGCACGAGGCCGACGAGGACGAGCGGCACGAGGTACCAGAACGACGGCGCGAGGGCGTCGGCGTAGGCGTCGATGATGCCCGACTTGAGCGGCTCGGGCAGCGACTGCACGACGCCCGGCGTGAGGCTCGACTCCCCCGCGCCGCCTGCCCCGGCGGGCGCCCCGGCGAAGACCTCGGTGAGGTTGTCGGTGAGGCGGGTCGTGAAGATCGTCGTGAACAGGGCGGAGCCCACGGCCGCGCCGATCTCGCGGAAGAAGTTGTTGGAGCTCGTGGCCGTGCCCAGCTCGTGCGGGTCGACGGCGTTCTGCACCGCCAGCACGACGGTCTGCATCACGAGGCCCATGCCGGCGCCGAGCGTGAAGATCATCGCGCCGAAGGTCCACATCGACATGTCGCCGGTGAGTCCGGTCAGCCAGACCATCGCCAGGGCGACCACGATCAGGCCGGCCACCGGGTAGGCCTTGTACTTCCCCGTCTTGGAGATCGCGATACCCGAGACGATGGAGGTGAGCATCATGCCGGCCATCATCGGGAGCATCAGCCAGCCCGACTCGGTGACGCCGGCGCCCGTGGACATCTGCAGGAACGTCGGGATCATCGCCATCGCGGAGAACATGCCCATGCCCAGCACGAGCCCGATCAGCGTCGTGATGGTGAACGTGCGGTTCTTGAACAGCCGCAGCGGGATCAGCGGCTCGGCGACGCGCGTCTCGACGAGGATGAACGCGGCCACCGCCGCGAGCGTCAGCACGAGCAGCCCGGACAGGCGCCAGTCGGTCCAGTCGTAGCCGGACGACGACAGCGACTCCCAGCTGGTGACGAGCACGATGCCCGTGGTGGCCACGGCCATCGTGACGATGCCGCCCCAGTCGACCGGGCGCGACGAGCGGTGCGAGGGCAGCCTGAGCGCGAACCAGGCGACGACGAATGCGGCGACGCCGACGGGCAGGTTGATCCAGAAGGTCCAGCGCCAACCGGGGCCCTCGGTGAGCCAGCCGCCCAGGAGCGGGCCGAGGACGGCCGAGATGCCGAACAGGGCGCCGAGCGGGCCCATGTACTTGCCGCGCTCCGAGGCGGGCACGATGTCGGCGATGATCGACTGCGACAGGATCATCAGCCCGCCGCCGCCGAGGCCCTGGAGGGCGCGCCACAGGACGAGCTCGATCATGTTCTGCGACAGCGCGGCGCCCACGGACGCGAGCGTGAACAGCCCGATCGCGACGAGGAACGGCCAGCGCCGTCCCATGAGGTCGCCGAACTTGCCGTACAGGGGCATGCCGATGGCGACGGCCAGGATGTAGGCGGTGACGACCCACCCCTGGTGCTCGACGCCGTTGAGCTCGCCGACGATCGTGGGCATCGCGGTGCCGACGATCGTCTGGTCGAGGGAGGACAGGAACATCGACGCCATCAGGGCGCCGAAGATCAGCCAGACGGTGCGCTGCGTCAGGACGACGACGGGCTTGTCCGGCGCGGCAGCAGGGGCACTGCTCATGGGACACCTCGGATCGGTGGCGCGCGGGGGCGCCGGGGTAGTGACGGGGGCTGGGGTGCTCGGGGGGAGGGCGTGCGGGCGGGGGTGCCCGGCGCTCAGGAGGTGAGGACGGCGGCGAGCTGGCCGACGACGTGCGGCACGTGGTCGCCCACGTCGCCCTCGTGGCCGGTGCGCGCCCAGTCGTCCATCGCCGCCCGCGTGACGACGAAGACGACCATGGCGCACATCTCGGGGTCGGCCGGCAGGGGTGCCGCCTCGTGCCGCCGCTCGAACAGCGCGACGACCTGGGTCTTGTGCCGCTCGAACCACGCGAAGTGACGGCCGAGCAGGCGCGGCTCGAGCTGCAGGATCTCCATCACCTGCTCGCCCTGGTGCTTGCCGGGGCCGGCGAACGCGGAGAGCAACGACCGGACGAGCACCTCGAGGTCCGCCACCAGACGCCCGGTGGGGCCCCCGGCCGCGAACGCCTCGCGGGTCTCGGCGCTCAGCTCGAACGAGCCCTGACCGAGCACCGCGTCGTCCTTCGACTCGAAGTAGTTGAAGAACGTGCGGGGCGAGATCTGGGCCGCCTCGGCGATCTCCTCCACCGTCACGGCGTCCAGGCCGCGCTCGAGCACGAGGCGCTGGGCGGCGTCGACGATCGCGTCCGTGCGGGCGCGCTTCTTGCGCTCACGCAGTCCGAGGTCGCCGGCGGGAGGGGTCACCGGACAATCATGCACCCACTGCAATATTGCACCAAGTGCAATGTCCTGTGAGCGTGGTCACACCTCGCCGAAGCCGCCCTCGATGAGCCCGACGACGGTCGCCACGGCGTCGCGCGCGTCCGCCCCGTGCGCGGACACCTCGACCTCGGTGCCCGCGGCGGTGCCGAGCGCCATGAGCTGCAGCACGCTCGTCGCGTCGACGCCCTGGAGGGTGACCGGCCCGCCGAACGCCGCCGCGGCCCGCGCCACCACCGCGGCCGGGCGGGCGTGCAGGCCCAGCGGGTTGCGGATCACGACGCGGGCGCTGGCCGTCGCGGTGGTCTCGACAGGCTCGACCGACGGATCGGCGGGAGCCTTGGCAGGTGCAGGGGCGGCGGGCGGCGTGGGCGCCCCCGCCCCCTCGGCGGCGGCCAGCACCGCGTCCAGCCCGGCGCCCTGCTGCGACGCCACCGCCGCGGCGACGGCGCCCTCGACGAACGGCGCGTCGGCGAGGCGCACCCGGCCGGCCAGGTCCTCGTCGAGCTCGAGCGCCGTCTCGACGGTCAGCACGGCGGAGCCCAGGTCGGCCAGCACGACGATGCCGTCGACGCGCGGCAGCGCGCGCCCGAGGGCGTCCTGCACGACCTCCAACGACGTGCCCAGGCCTCCCTCGCCGTCGCCCGCCCCGCTCTCCAGGACCACGTCCGGCGCCATCTCGCGGGCCAGCTCGACGGTCCCCTCGGCGAGGCGTGCCGAGTGGGAGACGAGCAGCAGCCCGACGCTCACTCCCCGACCGCCTCCGCCTCGCCCTCGCCCGCCATGGCATCAGGCGTGGCCTCGAGCGCCGCGTCGAGCGCCGCGCGCAGCACCAGCGCCGTCGAGCGGGCGCCCGGGTCCTCGTGGCCGGCGCTCCGCTCCCCCAGGTAGGACGCGCGGCCCTTGGTCGCCACGAGCGGGATCGTGCCCGTCGCGCCGGCGTCGGCCGCGTCGGCGGCCGCCCGCAGCACCTCGACCGGCTCCTGGCCGGCGTCCGCGGCGGCGGTGGCCGCCTCGACCGCGGGGGCGAGGGCGTCGACCATCGTCTTCTCCCCCACCTGCGCCTTGCCGCGCGACGTCACGCCCTCGAGCGCGGCGTCGAGCAGGACGACGACGCCGGACCCGTCGACGCTGGGGCGGGCCGACCGCTTCGCCGCCCGCAGGAACGCCGTCCCGTACAGCGGGCCGGAGGCGCCGCCGACCTTCGACATGAGGGTGGTGGCCACGAGCATGAGGACGTCGCCGACCTCCGTGCGCTCCGCGGCCCCGGGCTCGTCCAGCTTCGCGACCACGGCCTGGAACCCGCGGTGCAGGTTCTCCCCGTGGTCGCCGTCCCCGATCTGCCGGTCGAGCTCCGTGAGCTCGTCCTTCGACCCCGCCACGACGTCGGCGGTGCGCCGCACCCAACGCTCCGCCCATGCCACGTCGAGCCCCATGACCGCACGCCTCCTCGCCTCGGGGCGCCCCGCGACGCCCGTCACCAGTGCAACGCCGCCGTGCGCACCGGCGCGTCCCACAGCTCCCGCAGCTCGTCGTCCAGCCGCAGCACCGTGATCGACGCACCCTGCATCTCCAGCGACGTCACGTAGTTGCCCACGAGCGACCGGGAGACGGTGACACCGCGCTCCTCGAGCAGCCCGCGCGCTCGACCATAGACGACGTACAGCTCGGACAGCGGCGTGCCGCCCATCCCGTTGACGAACAGCAGCACGTCGTCGCCGTCGGTCAGGCGCAGGTCGTCGGCGACCGGGTCGAGCAGGCTGCGCGTGATCTCCGTGGCGCCCGCGAAGGGGATGCGGTGCCGGCCGGGCTCGCCGTGGATGCCGATGCCGATCTCGACCTCGTCGTCGGGCAGGTCGAACGACGGCTTGCCGACGTGCGGCACCGTGCACGCCGTGAGCGCGACGCCCATGGTGCGCACGTTCGCCACGACGCGCCCGGCGACCTCGGTGACCGCGCCGAGGTCGTCGCCGCGCGTGGCGGCGGCGCCCGCGATCTTCTCCACGCAGACGGTGCCGGCGACGCCGCGGCGGCCGGCCGTGTACAGGGAGTCCTCGACGGCGACGTCGTCGTTGACGAGGATCGTCGTCACCTGCGACCCCTCCGCCTCGACGAGCTCCACGGCCGTCTCGAAGTTGAGCACGTCGCCCGTGTAGTTCTTGACGATCGCCACGACGCCGGCGCCCGAGTCCGCGCCCAGGATCGCCGGCACGATCTGGTCCGGCGTGGGCGACGTGAACACCGCGCCCGGCACCGCCGCGTCGAGCATCCCGTCGCCGACGAACCCGGCGTGCAGCGGCTCGTGCCCGGAGCCGCCGCCGCTGACCAGCCCCACCTTGCCCGGCACGGGCCCGCCGGCCCGCGACACGTACACGGGCTCGTCGTGCACCTCGACCAGGTCGGCATGGGCGAGCCCGAATCCCGCGAGCGAGTCGGTCACCGCGTCCGCGGGGTCGTCGAGCAGCTTCTTCATGTCGTGCCTCCTCGCCTGGCACCGCCCTGCACCGAGGCGGCCTGCCCCCATCCAACACCCGGGCGCCACGCCACGCAGCACCCCCGCGGGGTGTCGGCGGGTGATCGTGCGTGCGCCCTCCCGACGTCCCGGACGGGCGCGTCAGCCGCGGCCGAGCAGGATCCGCGCGTCGGCGACCGTGATCACCGAGCCGGTGACGAGCACGCCGCGGCCGGTGCCGACGCCCACCTGGTCGCCGCTCTCGGCGAGGTCGGCCGCCACCTGCAGCGCCTCGTCGAGGCGTGCGGCCGTGCGGACCCGGTCCTCGCCGAAGATCTCCTGGGCCACCTCGAGCAGGTCCTCGGGGTCGGCCGAGCGGGCCGACGAGTTCTTCGTGAGGACGAGCTCGGTGAGCGCCGGCTCCAGGGTCGCGAGCAGCCCTTCGACGTCCTTGTCCGCCATCACGGCGACGACGCCGACCAGGCGCGGGAGGTCGAACTCCTCCTCGAGCGCGTCGACGAGGGCCTGCGCCCCGTGCGGGTTGTGCGCCGCGTCCACCAGCACGGTCGGGCTGGAGCGCACCACCTCGAGGCGCCCCGGCACGACGACGTCGGCGAACGCCGTCTCGACCACCCCGCCGTCCAGGGCCCGGCCGCCGAGCAGCGCCTCCACCGCGGCGAGCGCGAGGAGCGCGTTGTGAGCCTGGTACGCGCCGTGCAGGGGCACCAGGACCTCGGTGTACAGGCCGGCGGGGGTGCGCAGGTCGACGAGCTGCCCGCCGACGGCCACCCGCCGCCCGGCGACCTCGAGCTCCACGCCCTCGCGCAGCAGGTGCGCCGAGACCTCCGCCGCCCGCTCGCGCAGGATCTCGTCGACGACGACGTCCTGCTCGGCGCTGACGACCGTGGCGCCCTCCTTGACGATGCCGGACTTCTCCGTGGCGATCTCGGCCAGCGTGGAGCCGAGCCAGCGCTCGTGGTCGATGCCGACCGGGGTGAGCACCGCGACCTCGCCGTCCACGACGTTGGTGGAGTCCCACCGACCGCCCATGCCGACCTCGACCACCGCGACGTCGACCGGGGCGTCCGCGAAGGCGGCGATCGCCATGACGGTGAGCACCTCGAAGAAGCTGAGACGCGGGCCGCCCGCCTCCTGCGACTCGCGGTCGACGACGCCGATGTACGGCGCGACGTCCTCCCACACCTCGACGAACCGCGCGGCGCCGAGCGGCTCGCCGTCCACCTGGATGCGCTCCGTGACGCTCGTGAGGTGGGGCGAGGTGAACAGGCCGGTGCGCAGCCCGTGCTCGCGCACCAGGCGCTCGGTCATGCGCGCCGTCGACGACTTGCCGTTCGTGCCCGTGAGGTGGATGGCGCGGAACGCCTGCTGCGGGTCGCCGAGGAGCTCGAGCACCCGCCGGACGCGGTCGAGCGTCGGGTCGATGTCGTGCTCCGGCGCCCGCGACATGATCTCCGCGTAGACCTCGCGCAGCGACTCCTGCGCCACGGCGTCCTCCGCCGCCGCGCGGGCGGCCTGGCGCTCGGCCGTACGGGCCTTGCGCGCGGCGGACGAGGGCTTGTTCTCAGCGTCGGGGGTCACCCCCGAAGGATAGGCGGTGCGCGCCCGTCGACGACGGCCGGTCAGCGCGGGGCGAGCACCACGACCGGGGTCTCCCCGGCGCGGTGCGCGGCGAACCGGTCGATCTCGCCCCAGCCCTGGTGGCGGCCGACGAGCGCCCACAGCCGGTCGCGCTCCTCGCCCTGCGCCGCCGTCGCGCGCACGGTGCGCGGCCCGTCGACCGTGTCCACCTCGGCGTCCGGGTGCGCCCGCAGGTTGAGCCACCACGCCGGCGGCGGGTCGCCCCAGCCGTTCATCGCGAGAGTGACGTACCGGCCGTCGTCCTCGACGTACCCGAGGATCACGGCGCGCTCCTGGCCGCTGCGGCGTCCCACGACGCGCAGGCGCAGCATGCCGAACTTGCCGCCGGGGGCGGGCCGGCGCAGCGGCCACCGCCCGCCGCTGATCCGGTAGCCGGCGCGCTGGACCGCCCACGCCGACCGGACGAACCAGCGCGGCGGGACGAAGGGGCGCTTCTCGCGGGCGGGTGTCGCAGCCATGCGGACTCCTCGCAGGGGTCGGCGCCGACGCGCCGGGGAGCACCAGCGTAGTCGGCCGCACGGGGGCAGCCCAGGCCCGGGCGTCTCCGCCGGTCAGGAATCCGCGGGTGAATCCTGACCGACGGAGACGCTCGGCAGGCGGGTCAGCGCTTGGCGACCCGGACGACGCGCTCGCCGTCTCCCGCCGCCAGGACGACGTCGAGGGCGAGGGTCTCGCGCGCGATGAGGTCGCGGTGCGACTCCACCGCGGCGACGTGCTCGGCCGGGACGTCGAGCTCCAGCGCGATGCGGTCGCTCACCTCGAGCCCCGCGGCCTTGCGGGCGTCCTGCACGTCGCGGATGACGTCGCGGGCGTAGCCCTCGGCGCGCAGCGCGTCGTCCAGCGCGAGGTCGAGGACGACGAACCCGCCGCCGGGCAGCACGGACGCGGCGACGTGCTCCCCGGCCGCGTCGCCCACCACGGTGGTCAGCTCGTACTCCGCCTCGCGCAGCGGCTCGTCGCCGGTGTCGGTCGTGACGACGACGGCGCCGTCCTCGTCGCGGCGCCACGCGCCCGCCTTCGCCGCCTTGATCACGGCCTGGACGCCACGGCCCAGGCGCGGGCCCGCGGCCCGGGCGTTGACCGCGAGCCGCTCGGTGATGCCGAACCGCTCCGACGCGTCGGCGTCCGCCGCGACGAGGTCGACCGCCTTGACGTTGAGCTCCGACGTCAGGAGGCCCACGTAGTCCGCGAGCGCCGCGGGGTCGGGGACGGCCACCGTGAGGCGGGCCAGCGGCTGCCGCACGCGCAGCTGGTGGGCCTTGCGCAGCGCGAGCGCGCTGGACACGACGGCGCGCACCTCGTCCATCGCCGCGACGAGCTCGTCGTCGCGCACGAGGGCGGCGTCCACGACGACGTCCCCGCTGTCGGCCACCGCAGGCCAGTCCGTGAGGTGCACGGAGCGGCCGCCGGTGAGGCCTCGCCAGACCTCCTCGGTGAGGAGCGGCGCCAGCGGCGCCATGACGCGGGTCAGCGTCTCGAGCGCCGTGTACAGCGTGTCGAAGGCGTCGGCGTCCTCCGCCCAGAACCGGTCGCGCTGGGTGCGCACGTACCAGTTGGTCAGGACGTCGAGGTGCTCACGCACGGACTCGCAGGCGCCGGAGATGTCGTAGGCGTCGAGCTGCGAGGTGACCGTCGCGACCAGGTCGTGGGTGCGGGCCAGCAGGTACCGGTCGAGGGCGGGCAGGCCGGGGACGCGCTCGGCCGTGACGGGCTTCGCCGTGTAGCCCGCGCCGTCCGCGGCGCTGTTCGCGTACAGGGTGAAGAAGTAGTACGTGCTCCACAGCGGCAGCAGCACCTGGCGCACGGAGTCGCGGATGCCCTCCTCCGTGACGACGAGGTTGCCGCCGCGCAGGATCGGGCTGGCCATGAGGAACCAGCGCATCGCGTCGGAGCCGTCGCGGTCGAAGACCTCGGAGACGTCCGGGTAGTTGCGCAGCGACTTGCTCATCTTGCGCCCGTCGGAGCCCAGCACGATGCCGTGCGAGACGGCGGTGCGGAACGCCGGCCGGTCGAACAGCGCCGTGGCGAGCACGTGCAGCAGGTAGAACCAGCCGCGGGTCTGGCCGATGTACTCGACGATGAAGTCGCCCGGGTAGTGGTGCTCGAACCAGTCCGCGTTCTCGAACGGGTAGTGCACCTGCGCGTACGGCATGGAGCCGGAGTCCATCCACACGTCCATGACGTCCTCGACGCGGCGCATCGTGGACTTCCCCGTCGGGTCGTCGGGGTTGGGGCGGGTGAGCTCGTCGACGAACGGGCGGTGCAGGTCGGGCTCGCCGTCGGGGCCGAGCGGCAGGCGGCCGAAGTCGCGCTCGATCTCCTCGAGCGAGCCGTACACGTCGAGGCGGGGGTACGCCGGGTCGTCGCTCTTCCACACCGGCACCGGGGAGCCCCAGAAGCGGTTGCGGCTGAGCGACCAGTCGCGGGCGTTCGCGAGCCACTTGCCGAACTGGCCGTCCTTGATGTGCTCGGGCGTCCAGGAGATCTCCTGGTTGAGCTCCACCATGCGCTCCTTGAACTTCGTCACCTCGACGAACCACGACGAGACGCCCATGTACATCAGCGGCTGCCGGCAGCGCCAGCAGTGCGGGTAGGAGTGGGCGTACGACTCGCGGCGCAGCAGCACCGTGCCGGCGGTGACGGACCCGGCGTCGACCTCCCCGCGGGTGCGCGCCTTGAGGTGGTCGATGATCGGGAGGTTCGCGTCGAAGACCTGCAGTCCGGCGTACTCGTCGACCGGGTGCGTGAACTTGCCGTCGGCGCCCACGGGCATCACGGAGGCGACGCCCTCGCGGTCGCAGACCACCTTGTCGTCCTCGCCGAACGCGCCGGCGCTGTGCACCAGGCCGGTGCCGTCCGTCGTCGTGACGAAGTCCGCCTCGACCACGCGGTGCGCGCGCTCGCGGCCCTCGTAGTAGGAGAACGGCGGCACGTAGGAGGTCTGGAGCAGCTCGCGGCCGGTGAGGCGCCCGACGACGCGCGGGGCGTCCTCGTCCTCGTCCGTGAGCTCGCGCGCGTACGCGTCGACGCGGGCCTCGGCGAGCACGTACCGCTGCGGCGACCCGGTGAAGGACGACTCCACCACGGCGTAGTCGATGTCCTCGCCGACCATGACGAGCAGGTTGGAGGGAAGCGTCCAGGGCGTGGTCGTCCAGACGAGGAGCTTGTCCCCCGGGCGCACGACGTCCTGTCCGGCGGGCACGGTCGCGACGTCGAAGCCGACGGTCACGGCCGGGTCCTGGCGCGTCTGGTAGACGTCGTCGTCCATGCGCAGCTCGTGGTTGCTCAAGGGCGTCTGGTCGTTCCAGCAGTACGGCAGCACGCGGAAGTCCTCGTACACCAGGCCGGCGTCGTAGAGCTTCTTGAAGCCCCACAGCACCGACTCCATGTAGGTGACGTTGAGCGTCTTGTAGTCGTGGTCGAAGTCGACCCAGCGCGCCTGCCGGGTGACGTAGTCGCGCCACTCGGACGTGTACTTCAGCACCGACGAGCGGCAGGCGGCGTTGAACTTCTCGATGCCGAGCTCGAGGATCTCGTCCTTGGTCTTGATGCCGAGCTGGCTCATCGCCTCGAGCTCGGCGGGCAGGCCGTGCGTGTCCCAGCCGAACCGGCGCTCCACGTGCTTGCCGCGCATCGTCTGGTAGCGCGGGACGACGTCCTTGGCGTACCCGGTGAGGAGGTGCCCGTAGTGGGGCAGGCCGTTGGCGAACGGCGGGCCGTCGTAGAAGACGAACTCGTTGGAGCCGTTCTCCCCCGCCGGGTTCTTCGCGACCGACGCGCGGAACGTGTCGTCGGCGGCCCAGAAGTCCAGGACCTCGCGCTCGATCGCCGGCAGCTCCGGGGACGCCGGGACGCCGGCGATGCCGAAGGCGGCGCCCTGTCGGTCTGCCTGCGACGAGGGGTCGGACGAGCGGTGCTGCGGATAGGCCATGGGTGGGCTCCTGTGCGAACGAGCTGGCGGTCGGTGGTACGACGTCGGTGCTGCTGTGCGAGGACGACGCCCCCGCCCCGAAGGGCGCGGGTCCCGCGGTACCACCCCGCTTGCGGACGCCGAATCGTGCTGACGTCCGCCGCTCGTTCACGGCTGTGACGGGCCTACCCGTCCGGTTCTACTAGGGGTGCGTGTGCGCCCTGTTCTTCCGGAGGCTCACCGGTGATGGCCGGGTCGATGCCTGTGCGTCCATGGTAGCCAGCCGCGCAAGTGCGATCGTGGCGACACCGCCCCGTGGCCCGATCCCGGCCTCGTCAGCCGGCACGGTCGACGGCGATGCGCTCCAGGACCTCGCCGGTCGACGCGTCCACGACTGTCGAGATGCACCGTGACTGCGGGCCTGGGCCATGTCCGAGAATCGGGTCGGCCCGCCGCACGACCAGGCTGGTGCAGTCCGTGGACGTCCGCTCACGCTCGGTTCGTGCCATGCCACACTCGGTGCCATGAGCCCTCTGACCAGCCCGGACGCCCTCCGTGCTCTGTATCTCGAGGCCGCCACGAGGGCCGCTGCCCTGCTCCGGGACCCGCATGTGGCGGACGCGTGGGGTGACGGGTCGATCTTGGAGGGCATGACGGTCGGCGCGCTCGCCGGCCATCTTGCGCGCAGCGTGTTGCAGGTGGAGTGGTTCCTCGACGGGCCGCTCGACCAAGGTCTCGAACCCACGACCGCGGTGACCTACTACGCGCGCATCGTGGACGCCCGGGATCCGGGTTCGGCGCTCAATCGTGGTGTGCGCGCGCGCAGCGAGGAGTCCGCGGCGGCGGGCGCTGTCGCCGTGGCGAGTGACACCGCGGCGGCACTCGACCGCCTGCGCGCCCGGCTCCCGCACGAGCCTGCCGGTCGCCGCGTGGCGATCCTGCACCGGCCGGGTGAGGAGATGCTCCTCGACGAGTACCTGCGCACCCGGTGCGTCGAGCTGGCCGTGCACACCGACGACCTCGCCCTCAGCGTCGGCGTGGACGCGCACGCGCCCGAGGGGGCGACGGCGGTCGCGATCGACCTGCTCGTCGCCGCCGGTGCTGAGCGGCATGGTGGGCTCGCCGTCCTGCGCGCCCTCAGCCGCCGTGAGCGAGACGACGTCGGGGCGCTGCGCGTGCTGTGAGTCCGGCCCCACTGTCCGGGCCCCAGTGCCGCACGATGTCGGACCCATCGACCGGTTCAAGACCGACCGCTTCTGACGCGGCCGCCCCGCGCGCTCGACGCGCGGGCGACACGCCACGCATGCCGACGACGACGAGCGAGTCCTGCGGTCCACGGCGCAGCCGCAGGGTCGACCAGGCGGTGCCGGGCCCGCACAGGTACCGGCCCCGAAAAGCCCGGGCGCGATCGTGGCGGCTCTCGCGATGATGGCGGGCATGGACGAGGCGAAGGTCGAGGTCGTCGTCGCCCACAGCCAGCGGGCGACGCTGCGCGTGGGCGACGTGTTCCTGAAGATCGACGGCGACCCGGCGCACGCCGAGCGCGAGGCGCGGGCGATGGCCCTGGCGCCGGTCCCGACCCCAAAGGTTCTGTGGCGCGAGCCGCCCGTCCTCGCGATCGCCGCCGTGCCGGGCGAGGCGCTCGGCGTCCTCGGCGAGCCGTCGCCGCAGTCGCCGGCGGCGTGGGCGGCGGCGGGTGCGGCCGTCCGGCGGCTGCACGACGCGCCGGTGCCGCCGTGGCCGGGACGCAGCCTCGACGACGTGGCGGCGGAGCTCGACCGCGAGTGCGCGTGGCTGCTCGCCCACGACGTCGTGCCCGCCGAGGTGGTCCGGAAGAACCGCGCGATCGCCGAGGCCGCGCTGCGGCCGTGGACGCCGGTGTTCGTCCACGGCGACCTCCAGCTCACGCACGTGTTCGTCGACGGCGACGAGGTCACCGGCGTCATCGACTGGTCCGAGGCCGCGCCCGGCGACGCGATGTTCGACCTCGCCATCCTGACGCTCGGGCACGAGGAACGCCTGGACGACGTGCTGGCCGGCTACGGCCCCGGCGCGGACCGGGCCGTGATCCGCGCGTGGTGGTCGCTGCGCAGCCTGGCGGCGTCGCGCTGGCTGATCGAGCACGGCTTCGACCCGGACGCGCCGGGAGCCGAGCTCGACGTGCTCCGAGCCCGGATGCGGGAGTCTTGAGGACCGTGGACGTCGAGCGCCCCGGGTGGTGAGCGTCGGAGGCTACGTCGGCGCCTCGACCCGGCGCGAGATCGAGTACGCCCGGACGACGGGCAAGGCCATCAGCTCCGTGGACCCCGCTCTCGGCTGGTGATCATCGCCGCGCCGCCAGACCGATCGCGAGCCGGACGGCCTCGGCGAACGCGGCGGGACGGTCCGTGGCGAGCTGGTGACCACCGCCGTCGACGATCTGCAGCCGCGATCCGCCGATGGCTCCGGCGAACCGGTGCGCCGCCGGAAGGTTGGGTCTGTCCTTGCTCCCGCACAGCACGACCGTCGGCGCGGCGATCCGGGACAGGTCGGGTGTCAGGTCGACGCGGACGCCCAGGATGTCGAGCAGGTCCTTCTTCGACATCCCGTCCGGCAGGCCCAGGTGACGCTCCGGGACGGCACCGAGCACCAGTCGCTGGACCCCCATCATCACCCCGGGGCGGCCTGACCTGGCCGCCGGAGAGCACGAGCGACGCGACGGGGTGCAGGGAGGCGTACCGGGCGGCGATCATCGCCCCGATCGACAGACCGACCACGGTCACCGATCGCGCTTCGGTCTCCCTGACGTGGCGGTGTAGGGACGCGACGGCCTCGTCGAACACGAAGGGCGTCGCGAGGTCCAGGGCCCCGAACGCCACCGACCGCACCGGACCGAGCAGGTCACGCTGGGCGTCCCACACCGACGCGGGCTCTCCGGCGCCGGCCAGGAAGATGACGAGATCGGGCACCAGCGCATGGTAGCGATCCGCGGCGCCGGGCTCACACGCCGTGGCGGGCCGCCATGGCCTCGAGCACGGCGAACGGCGCGGGACTCTCGAAGCGCCCGCGCAGGGACGGCTCGTACGCGGCGAGCGGCCGCACCTGGAAGAACCTCGCCAGTGCAGGGTCGTCCGGCTCGACGCCCAGCTCCGGGGCGGGCACGAACCCGAAACGGGAGTAGTACGCCGGATCACCGACGAGGACGACGAGCGGCTCCCCCAGCGCGTCGGCGGCGCCCAGCACCGTGTGCACCAGCGCAGAGCCGACGCCGCTCCCCTGCTGCTCGGGGTGCACGCTCAGCGGCCCGAGCACGAGGGCCGGCGCATCGCCCACCCGGGCCCGCGTGCACACGACGTGCCCGACGACGTCGCCCCCCGTGCAGGCGACGAACGCGAGCTCCGGGATCCAGCACGGGTCGGCCCGCAGGAGGCCGACGAGCGTCGCCTCCCCGGGCGCGCCGTCCGGTTCGACGGGCGGCGCCGAGTACGGCGCGCCCGCGAAGGCGGCGGCGGTGACGGCGCGGACGGCGGCGGCGTCGGCCGGGAGCTCGCGGCGGATCAGCATGCGCCGATGGTGGCACCGACCCGCCGTGGTGTCTCCGGTTTTCCCGCGTCCGCCGCGGCGGACGTCACGTCTACAGTCCCTCGCATGCGCCGCGGACCGATCGTCGCCCTGGCCGGGGTCACCGGGCTGGCCGCCGTGCTGGCCTGGAGCGAGTGGCTGAACCGGCGCTGGTCGCGCACCCTCGTGGCCGACGCCGCCGGGCCGACGCAGGCCGTCGTCGTCCTGGGGTTCCGCAACCCCGGTCCGGCGGCGAACGTCGTCAACCGCTGGCGGGTGCGCGCGGGCCTGCGGTCGATCGACCCGGCGGCACGCGTGCGGCTCGTGCTCAGCGGGGGTGCGACGACGTCCGGGCGCTCGGAGGCCCGGGTCCTGGCCGACCACGCCGTCGGCGTGCTCGGCTACGACGGTCCGCTCGCGCTCGAGGAGGAGAGCAGGACCACCCGGGAGAACGTCGTCCGGGTGCTGCCGCTCGTCGAGGACGCCGACCGCATCACGATCGTCTCGCAGCCGGCGCACGCGCTGAAGGCGCGCGTGTACGTCGCGCGCCAGCGCCCCGACCTGGTCGGTCGCCTGACGCGCGGCGCCGACCACCGCTGGGGCGAGTGGCTGCTGCTCAAGCCCGCCCTCGCCGCGTACGGGCTGTGGACGCTGCGGGGCGTCCGGCGCGACCTGCGCCGGCGGTGACGCCGCGCCGCCCGGGTCGTATCGTGACGCCGTGACCGTCCTCCAGGCGCTGCTCGCCTTCGCGCTCGTCGCGGGGCTCCTGACCCTCGTCCCCGGCCTCGACACGGCGCTCGTGCTACGCAGCACCGTGACCCGCTCGCGCTCGCACGGCTTTGCGGCGCTGGGCGGCATCCAGGTCGGCACCCTCGTGTGGGGTGCCGCCGCCGCGGGCGGCGCGGCGGCCCTGCTCGCCGCCAGCCAGACGGCGTACCGCGTGCTCACCCTGGCGGGCGCGGCGTACATGGTGTGGATGGGGGCGTCGATGCTCTGGCGCTCCGTCCGCGAGCCGCGCGACGGTGCCGCCGAGGTGGACGCGCCGCTGCCGACCGGCGGCCGCTGGCGCGACTTCGGCCTGGGGCTCAGCACCAACCTCATGAACCCGAAGGTCGGCGTCTTCTACGTCGCCGCGATCCCCCAGTTCGTGCCCGACGGCGTCAACCCGCTGCTCATGGGCCTCCTGCTCGCCCTGGTGCACTGCGTGCTCGGCACGGCCTGGCTGTCGCTCGTGGTCCTCGGGGCGGGGTGGTTCGGGGCCCGGCTGCGCCGCTCCGGCGCCGTGCGGTGGGTGGACCGCGTCACCGGCGGCGTGCTCGTCCTGTTCGGCGCGCACCTCGCGGTCGGCGCCCGCGTCTGACGTCCCCGCGCACGCAGGACGGCATCAGATGAACGCCAGCCCGTCGACGATGCGTCGTGCGGCCGCCTCCGGGTCGGCCGACGCGTCGAGCAGGTCGGAGCCCGTGAAGGCCCCCTCCCGCCACAGCGAGGCGAAGCCGTGCACGACCGACCACGCCGCCAGCTGCGCGGCCGCGGGGTCGGCGACGCCCTCCAGCCGCCCGACCCCGTCGCGCAACGCCTGCCCGGACCGCCGGCGGGCGCTCGTCAGCCCCGGGTCGTCGGCCCGGACCAGGTCGGACCGGAACATCACGGCGAAGTGCCCCGGCCGGGTGAGCGCGAACCGGACGTAGGCCACGGCCACGTCCCGCAGGTCGTCGCCGACTGTCTCGAGCTCCTCCGCCAGCAGGTCGAAGCCCTCGGTCGCGAGCGCGGTGAACAGGCCCTGCCGGTCACCGAAGTGGTGCGCCGGCGCCGCGTGCGACACCCCGGACCGCTGCGCCAGACCACGCAGCGAGACCCGGTCCACGCCGTCGTGCGCGATCTGGTCGGCCGCGTGGCGAAGCACGACCGACCGCAGGTCGCCGTGGTGGTACGCGTCCGCCATCAGACCTCCATCTAGCCATTGACTAGTCCGCACCGCGGACCTAACTTGTCACTGTCAAGATCCACCGTAGCCGATCCGGGAGAGCGCCATGGCACCCCTCGTCGTCCTCGTCACCGTCACCCTCGAGGCACGCGGCCTCGGCGCCCTCGCGATCGACCCGCTGGGCACCTGGCCGGCCGCCGTGACGGCCGGCCTCGTGGCCATGCTGCTCGTCACCGCGAGCGCTCACTTCGCGCAACCCCGGCGCGCGGCGCTCGTCGCCATGGTGCCGCCGCGGCTCCCGCGACCCGCGCTCCTCGTGACCGTCACGGGGGTGCTCGAGATCGTCGGCGCCGCCGGGCTCCTGCTGCCGGCCACCCGGCCGGCGGCGGGGATCTGCCTCGCGCTGTTGTTCGTGGCGATGTTCCCGGCCAACGTGCACGCGGCCCGAGCCTCCACGGGCCTGCGCACCATGCCGCTGCCCGCGCGGACCGCGCTCCAGGTCGTCTTCGTCGCCGCGTGCCTCGTCGCCGCGTTCGCGGGGTGATCCGGTCGCATCAGGCGATCGTCAGCTCGATCGTGTGCCAGCCGGTCGCGCCGTCGGGCGCGGGCGGGGCCTCCGCCTCGACCTGGAGGTTCCCGTCGGCGTCCGTCGCGCGGACCGCGACGAGGTGGTCGCCGGGCGTCGCGTCCCACTCCAGCCGCCACTGGCGCCACGTGTCCGCGCCGACGGTGTCGGCGAGGTCGGCCGCGACCCAGTCGCCGTCGTCGACCCGCACCTCGACCCTCTCGATGCCGGTGTGCTGCGCCCAGGCCACGCCCGCGAGCGTCACCGCGCCGGCGGGCAGGTCGTCCCCCGGGCGCGGGACGTCGATGCGCGAGGACAGCTTGATCGGGCCCAGCGCCGACCAGCCGCGCGGCGTCCAGTAGCCCTGCTCGTCGGCGAACCGGGTGACCTTGAGCTCGGTGACCCACTTGGTGGCCGACACGTACCCGTACAGCCCGGGCACCACGAGGCGGGCGGGGAAGCCGTGCTCGGTGGGCAGCGGCTCGCCGTTCATGCCGACCGCGACGAGGCAGTCGCGGTCGGCCTCCTGCAGCACCTCCAGCGGTGTGCCCGCGGTGAAGCCGTCGGTGCTGCGGGAGAGCACCATGTCCGCGCCCCCCTGCGGCTTCGCCCGGGCCAGCAGCTCCCGGACGGGGTAGCCGAGCCACAGCGCGTTGCCGATGAGGTCGCCGCCCACCTCGTTGGAGACGCACGCCAGGGTGACGTGGTGCTCCTCGAGCGGCAGGGCGAGCAGCTCGTCCCAGGTGATCGTGAACGGCTCGTCCACGAGGCCGGTCACGGTGAGCGACCAGTCGTCCGGGTCCACCTGCGGCACGACCAGGGCCGTGTCGATGCGGTAGAACTCCGGGTTCGGCGTGACGTACGGGGCCGCGCCCTCGACGCCGAGGTCCGCGCCCGCGGGCACCGCGGCCGCCGTCGTCGCCGGCCGCGGCAGGCGGATCGCCTCGCGCGCCGCCGTCACCGCGCGGCCGCCCGCGGAGACCACGCGCGAGACGCCGAGCACGACGACGGCGCCCGCCGCGGTGACGCCGGTCCACTGCAGGAAGCGGCGCCGGTCGATCGCGTACCGCCGGTCGGCGCCGGGCCGCTCGCCCTCGGCGAACCACGACTCGACCCGGCGCAGCAGGGCGCTGAGCAGGGCGATCGCGGCCACCACGCCGAGCAGGCTCGGCAGAGCCCACGCGATGTTGGCCCCGGGGCGACCCGCGGCCACGACGGCGGCCACCACGCCCACGGCGCCGAGCAGGACGGCGCCCCACGGCGGGCGCCGCCGCTCGAGGACGCCCGCGAGCGCCGCGCCCGCCAGGGAGACCACGCCCATCGTCGCGAGCAGCACCGCCTTGTCCGCCGTGCCGAACCAGGACACCGCGAGGTCCTTCAGCCAGCCGGGGACGCCGTCGACCACCGCGCCGCCGACAGCCACGACCGGGCTCGACGACGGGTCGACGAACGCCGCGACCAGCTCCGCCACGGCCAGCCCCGCCGCCGTCGCGACCACCCCCGCGAGCGCCGACCACCACCCGTCCCGCGGCCTCGGCTCGGCCGGGACCGCGGACTCGACGTCCCACGGCGCCTCGTGGCTCATGCCCTCAGCGTCCCACCGCGGGCTCGACGGGGGCACCCGGGTCGGGCCAGCCGGCGAGGTGCCCGAGCCACGCGACCGCGAGCCACGACCCCTCGACGACGAGCTCCGTCCCGGGGGTGGCGAGCGTCGCGGTGCAGGGCGCGTCCAGCGTCCACGGCCCGTCGTGGCCCGGTGCGAGGGCGAGCGAGCGGAGCGCCAGGGTCGAGCGGTCCAGCTCGACGTCGGCCGCCTCGCCGGGCAGCTCGACCCACGTCCGTGACCGCGCGGCCCACAGGTGCGCGCCCTCCGTGCCGGCGGGGAGCCAGGCCGCGGTACCGCCGACGACGACGCACGGCAGCTCGGCGACGGGCTCGGCCGGGTCGCGCGGCACCCGCGGCGGCTCGTCGCCGAGGCTCGACACGTCGCCCGCGGGCGCGTTCCCGTTCGCGATCGACAGCGCGAGGTCCACGGCGGCCCGCACGAGGCCCGTCGCCGCGCCGGCGCTCTCCCGGGCCCCGCGCCGCCGCCGGCGCGGCCGCCGCCACGAGATGGCGTCCTGGACCCGGGGAGTCGTCATGCCGTCGAAGGCTAGCGCCACCGACCGCCGTCACGCCCTCGCGGGAGCAGGATCCGGCCGGGGCACGTGCGCGAACACCGACTGACCCAGCCACCGCGGCACCCGGCGCCGCAAGCCCTCCGGGCCCTCCAGCACCACCTCGCGCGAGCGCAGCGCGCTCGCCCAGGTCACGTCGCCCCGCCACAGCCGGGTGAGGGCCCGCAGCGGCGTCGTCACGACCACCGCCGCGTCGTAGCCGGGGTCGTAGTCGCACACCTCGACCTGGCCGTCGCGGACGACGATCCACCACCGGGACACCCGGGGGGCCACGTCGGTGAGCACGATCGCCAGGACGGTGCGCTCGCGGGGCCACGCGTCGACGTCGATCGTGCGGCGCATGTCCCACAGCAGCAGGTGCGGGTCGAGGTCGGCCTCCCCGAGCCCGCCGACCCATCGCGTGCCCCAGGCTCCGAGCGCCTCGACGAGCGGCCGCAGCTCCTCGCCCGCGGGGGTGAGGAGGTAACGGACGTGCCCCTCGGCGCCGGCACGGCGCACGATCCCCGCGCGCTCCAGCGTCCGCAGCCGCTTGGACAGCAGCGTGGGCGACATCTTCGGGTTGCCGCGCCGCAGCTCGTTGAACCGGGTGCTGCCGAGCAGCAGCTCCCGCACGACGAGCAGCGTCCACCGCTCGTCGAGCACCTCCATCGCCTTCGCGACGGGGCAGAACTGGCCGTAGCCCGCCATCCCCCCAGTGAACGCCCGCCGGGCGGGACGCCGCCAGTACAGATCCAGGACTTCGCCCGGTCCAGATCCGGCACTGGACCGGCGGCGGCGCTCGGCGGAGCGTGAAGGGGTCAGCACAGCCCGCAGGAGTGAAGGAGCCCCTCATGAGCACCACCGATTCCCGGACCGTCGCCGTCGACCTGCTCGAGACGGTCCGCACCAAGCACCGCGCCGTCTGGGAGTCCGGCGACTACCCCGCGGTCGCGGACCAGGTCATCCCCTCGCTGGGGGCCGTCCTCGTGGAGGCGTGCGACGTCGGGCCCGGCGACCGGGTGCTCGACGTGGCGGCCGGCTCCGGCAACGCGTCGATCCCCGCCGCGCTGGCGGGCGCCGACGTCGTCGCCTCCGACCTCTCCCCCGAGCTGCTCGCGGCGGGTCGCCGGCGCGCCGCGGACCAGGGCGCCACGCTGCGGTGGGAGCCGGCCGACGCGCACGCGCTCCCGTTCGACGACGGCGCGTTCGACGTGACCCTGTCGTGCGTGGGCGTGATGTTCGCGCCGTTCCACCAGCTCGCGGCGAGCGAGCTGGCCCGCGTGACCCGGCCCGGCGGCACGATCGGGAACGTCGCCTGGACGCCGACCGGGTTCATCGGCGAGATGTTCGCGACCCTCAGGCCGTACGCGCCCCCGCCCCCGCCCGGCGCGCTCCCGCCGCCGCTGTGGGGCACCGAGGAGCACGTGCGGGTGCTCCTGGGCGACCGCGTCACCGACGTCCGGGCCGAGGTGCGCGGGCTCGTCGTCGACCGGTTCGCCGACGGCGCCGCGTTCCGCGACTTCTTCAAGGCCACGTACGGCCCGACGATCGCCACCTATCGGCACCTCGGGGACGACGACGCGCGCGCCGCGGAGCTCGACGACGCCCTCGCCGCGCTCGGCGACCGGCACCTGCGCGACGACGGCACGATGGTCTGGGACTACCTCCTGGTGCGCGCGACGCGGGCGTGAGCCCGCCCTCGCCCGCCGCTCAGCCCGCGTCGAGGAGGCGGCGGCGGACGCGGTCGAGCTCCGCGTCCGTCACGCCGTGCGCGCGCAGGTAGCGCTCCGGGTCCACGCCGTCGAGGAACTCCCCGAGGGCGGCGGCGACGGCGTCGCACCAGGCCACGAGCTCGTCCGGCCCGCGGTGCGGCTCGCCCCACCCCGGCTCGGTGACGGCCCGGTCGTTGTTCGCGCGCACGGCCACCAGGTAGTCGTCGACGACGACCGGGCGGGGGACGCCGACGAGGGTCAGCAGGAGCGCGGTGATCATGCCGGTCCGGTCGCGCCCGCCCGCGCAGTGGTAGACGACGGCCCCGTCGGGGGCGGCGGCGATGGTGCGGAAGACGTCGGCGACGAGGTCGGGCCAGCGCTCGAGCACGGTCGCGTAGTAGCGCGGGGTGTCGAGGTGCGGCGCCCAGGCGGCCATGAACGCGGCGTCGTCGGGGTCCTCGACCGGGCGGTGGTGGCGCGTCACCGACGGCGGCAGGTCCAGCGGCACGATCTCGGCCGCGTTGCGCAGGTCGACGACGGTGCGGACGCCGGCGTCGGCCATCGCCGCGAGACCGTCGGGGCCCGCCGCGTCGAGCCGCGACGTCCGGTAGAGGCGCCCGGCGCGGGTGCGGCCGCCGTCGACGGTGGGCAGGCCGCCCAGGTCGCGCGCGTTCGGCAGCGCGCCCCAGCGCACCGCGCGGGGGTCGGGACCGGTCGGCGCGGGGGCCGCTTCCGCGGGCGAGGTACGGGTCGGGACGGTCACGGACGCCAGGCAACCACACGGGGTCGGCGGGGCGTACTAGGCTCGACGCCGGATCACGGGCACGACTCTGGCCCGTCGGCGCGACCCGGGCTGTGGGCCGCGGTTCCACCGGCGCGAGATGGCGCGCCGTCGGACGACACCACCGACGACGACCCCTGGAGCTTTCTCGTGCCCCGCCTCCCCCGCGCCGCCATGCCCGGCGCCGCCCTGCTCGCCCTGTCCGTCGCCGTCCTCGCGGGCTGCGCGCAGGATCCCGCCGACGCCGCGCCGTCGGCGGCCGCCTCGTCCGGCGGGTCCTCGGACGGCACCGCCTACCCCCTGACGCTCGACAACTGCGGCGTCGAGACCACGGTCGACGCCGCGCCGCAGCGCGTCGTGACGATCAAGTCGAGCACCACGGAGATGCTGCTCGCGCTCGGCCTCGGCGACCGCATCGTCGGCTCGGCGTTCCTCGACGGGCCCGTGCCGGACTCGCTGGCCGACGCCGCCGCCGACGTGCCCGCCGTCGCCGCGCCCATGGCCGAGCAGGCGCCCGGCGCGGAGGCCGTGCTCGGCCTGGAGCCCGACCTCGTCTACGCCGGCTGGGAGTCCAACCTCACCGCCGACGGCGCGGGCGACCGCGCCACGCTGGCGAAGCTCGGCGTCGCGACGTACGTCTCCCCCGCCGCCTGCAAGGCGCCGGAGTACATGCCGGACCCGCTCACCTTCGACGACGTCTTCGCCGAGATCGACGAGGTCGGCGAGGTCTTCGACGCCGCCGACGCCGCCGACGACCTGGTCGCCACGCAGAAGGACGCGCTCGCGGCCGTCGCCCCCGACGACCGGGGCCTCACCGCGCTCTGGTACTCCTCGGGCGACGACATCCCCTACGTCGGGGCCGGCATCGGCGCGCCGCAGATGATCATGGACGCCGTCGGGCTGAAGAACGTCGCGGCCGACGTGCACGACACCTGGACGTCGTTCTCGTGGGAGCAGGCGATCGAGGCGGACCCGGACGTCATCGTGCTCGTCGACGCGACCTGGAACAGCGCGGACCAGAAGATCGAGCGTCTCGAGTCGAACCCGGCCACCGCGCGCATGACCGCCGTGCGCGAGGGCCGCTACCTCACGGTGCCGTTCCCCGCGTCGGAGGCCGGCGTGCGCAACGTCGACGCCGTCGTCGACCTGTCCGCGCAGCTCGACGGGCTGGACGGGCTCGAGCCGTGACGGCGACGGCCCGGCCGGTCGGGCCACCCGCGACGGCCGCAGCGACGACGGGCCGCCGCGGCGCCGCCTGGTGGCTGCCGGCGTCCGTGGTGGTGCTGGTCGCGACCGTGCTGGTGGCGGTGACGGTCGGGCCGGCCGACCTGTCGGTCGCGGACGTGTGGCGCTCGATCGCGACGCACGTCGGGCTCGGCGGCGCGCTGGGCCTCGAGCCGCTCGACGCGCTGCCCGACGGCATGGTCTGGGAGCTGCGGCTGCCGCGCGTGCTGACCGCCGCGGCGGTCGGGGCCGGGCTCGCGGTGTGCGGCGTCGTCATGCAGTCCCTGACCCGAAACCCGCTGGCCGACCCCTACCTGCTGGGGCTGTCGTCCGGCGCGTCGCTGGGCGCCGTGCTCGTGCTCGTCGCCGGGCTCACCGTGCTGCTGCCGGTCGCGGCGTTCGGCGGGGCCGTCGCGGCGCTCGCCGCCGCCCTCGGGCTCGCCGGGGCGATCGGCACGATCACGCCGACCCGCACGGTGCTGGCCGGGCTCGCGGTGAGCCAGCTCGCGGCCGCGGCGACCAGCTTCGTCATCTTCTGGTCCGCGACCGGTGACTCGTACCGCGAGATCCTGTCGTGGCTCATGGGGTCGGTGGCCGGGGCGACGTGGACGTCGGTCGCGATCACGGGCGTCGCCGTCCTGGTGCTGGGCGCCCTGCTCGCCTCGACCGGCTCGATCCTCGACGCGTTCACCTTCGGCGACACGGCCGCCGCCGCGCTCGGAGTGCCCGTCGCGCGCGTGCGGTGGCTGCTGCTGGTGGGCGTCGCGCTGCTCACCGGCGCGCTGGTCTCCCAGAGCGGGTCGATCGGGTTCGTCGGGCTGATCCTGCCGCACGCCGTGCGGCTGCTGACCGGCGCGCGGCACCGCCTGCTGCTGCCGCTGTCCGCGCTGTGCGGGGCGTCGTTCCTGGTGTGGGCGGACACCCTGGCGCGCACCGTCTTCGCCCCGCGCGAGGTGCCCGTCGGCATCGTCACCGCCGCGATCGGCGCGCCGGTGTTCGCCCTGCTGCTGTGGCGCGGACGGAGGGTCGCATGACCACCGAGACCCGCGCCGAGTCACGCGCCGACACCCCCGCCCGGGGCACCTCGCGGAGGACCAGGGGGCCGGCAGCCGACCGCCTGGACGCCGCCCGCGTCTCCTGGTCGGCGTCCGGACGGCTGATCCTCGACGGCGTGGACGTCACCGCCCCCGCGGGCGCGGTGACCGGGCTGCTCGGCCCCAACGGGTCGGGCAAGTCGACGCTGCTGCGCGTCCTCGCCGGGGTGCAGGCGCCGTCGGAGGGCGGCTCGGGCAGCGGTGCCCGCGTCGCCTTCGCGGGCGCCGACCTGCTCGCCCTGCCGCGGCGCCGTCGCGCGCGGACGCTCGCACTCGTCGAGCAGGAGGCGTCCACCGACCTGCCCGTCACCGTGCTCGACGCCGTCCTGCTCGGCCGCATCCCGCACCGCTCCCTGCTGGCCGGGGACTCCGCGGACGACCGCGCCGCCGCCCGCCGCGCCCTCGACGCCGTCGGGGCGGCCCACCTCGCGGACCGCGAGGTCACGACCCTCTCCGGCGGCGAGCGCCAGCGCGTGCACATGGCGCGCGCCCTCGCCCAGGAGCCCGCGCTCATCCTGCTGGACGAGCCGACCAACCACCTCGACATCGCCGCCCAGCTCGACGCGCTGCGCATCCTGCGGGAGCTCGCCGACCGTGGCGTCACCGTGCTCGCCGCCCTGCACGACCTGCAGCTCGCGGCCCAGCACTGCGACCACGTGGTGCTGCTGTCCGGCGGCCGTGTCGCCGCGGCCGGCGACGTGCGCGACGTCCTCGTGCCCGACGTCCTCGACCCCGTCTACGGCGTGCGCACCGAGGTGCTCACCCACCCCCGCACCGGGCGGCCGGTGCTGACGTTCGAGCCGGCCGGCTGATCCGCCGGGTCAGTCCCGCGGCCGCCGCCCGAGCTCGATGGCCGGGCAGCGGTCCATCACCATGTCGAGGCCGGCGGCGCGCACGCGGGCGGCGGCGTCCTCGTCGATGACGTCGAGCTGGAACCAGACCGCCTTGGCACCGATGGCGATCGCCTCGTCGGCGACGGCCCCGGCGAGCTCGGAGCGGACGAAGACGTCCACGACGTCCACCGGGAACGGGATGTCGGCCAGGCTCGCGTAGCCCTGCTCGCCGTGCACGGTCTCGGCGCTCGGGTGCACGGGCACGATCCGCTTGCCCGCGCGCTGCAGCACCCCCGCGACGCCGTAGGCGGCCCGCGCCGCGTTCGTGGACAGCCCGACGACGGCCCAGGTGCTGGTCTTGTCGAGGACGCGGTCGATGGTGGCCTCGACGTCGGTGGTGGTCTCGGTGGCCTCTGGCGTGCTCATGCCTCGTGCAACCGGCACCTCGATCGGCCTGTTCCAGTCCCGCGGGTCCCTGATCCTCATGCGTGCGCCTCCTGTCGGTACGGTCGTCCGAGCCGCCGTCCCGCGGTCATACCAGCGCCAGCGCCACGCCCGCGAGCGCGCACGCCGCGGCGCAGGTGACGGTCCGCACGTGGTTGAGCCGGCTCCAGGGCCGGTCGAAGGCGGCCCACCCGGCGGCGTCGCGGTGCGCCATCACGTGGTTGTTCAGCGGCACGTTGCCCGCCGCCGTCACCCCGAGCATGCCCACGACCACCAGCACGGCGCTCGCCACGACCAGCCACGCGCCGTCGTACCCGCCGACGAGACCGACCACCGCCGAGCCCGCCGGCACGACCACGGCCGCGCCGAAGAGGGTCATGAACGGGGGCCGGACGGCGTCCTCGTTGATCGCCGCGATCGCGGCGGCCGCGGCCGCGGGGTCGAGCCTGCGCAGCCCCGCCACGACGAAGGTCGAGAACGCCGCGAACACCCCGCCCGCGAGGCCGGTGACCAGCACGGTCAGCACGAGGAGCACGTCCCAGAGATCCATGGGCCCATCCAACCAGCGGAACCTCCGCCCGCGCAGCAGGATGGAGCCATGCCCGCACCGCCCGCCGTCGTCGCGGCAACCAAGCGCCTCAACCCGTACGCCCTCAAGGTCAGCTCGCGGGTGCCGCCGTGGGTCACCCTGCACCACGTGGGCCGCAAGAGCGGCCGCGAGTACCACACGCCCGTGGTCGCGTTCGCCGCCCGGGCGCCCATCGACACCCGGGTCGCGCAGGCCGGGGACCCGGTCGAGATCGGCGAGTACCGCGACATCCTCGTGCTCACGCCGCTGCCCTGGGGCGCGGACGTGGACTGGTGCCGCAACGTGCGCGCGGCGGGCGCGTACCGCCTCACCCGCAAGGGGATCGACTATCGCGCGGACCGGCTGCGCGTCGTGGACGCCGACCACGCCCGCGGGATGCTGGGTGGCTTCGTCGGCGCGGCCTCGGGGCTGGTCGGCATCGAGTCGTTCCTCGTCGGGCGGCTGAGCCGCTGGCCGGTCAGCGCGCCAGAGCGCGGCTGACGAACTCGACGACGCCGCCCGCCGTCTCGGCCTGCGGCGCGAGGTCGCCCGTCCGGGCCGGGGCCGCGCGACCGGCAGGGGCTTCGGCGTAGGGGAACCCCCCGGGAGGCCGCGACGCGGCCAGGGTCCCTTTCAGGGGCGTCCCGGTTCTGTGACACAGGTCACCGACCCTACGTTCGACGACATGATCGCAGCACAGGGTCTGTCCAAGCACTACGGGAACAAGACCGCCGTCGACCGCATCACCTTCGCGGTGCGGCCCGGCGTCGTCACCGGCTTCCTCGGCCCCAACGGGGCGGGCAAGTCCACCACCATGCGCATGATCATGGGTCTCGACCGGCCCACCGCGGGCTCGGTCACCGTCAACGGCCGCCCGTACGCGGGGCACCGGTCCCCGCTCACCGAGGTGGGCGCGCTGCTCGAGGCCCGGGCGGTGCACCCGGGCCGGACCGCGCGGGCGCACCTGCGCGCCCTCGCCGCCACGCACGGCATCCCCGACCGGAGGGTCGACGAGGTCATCGAGATGACCGGCCTGGCCACGGTGGCCCGCAAGCGGGTCGGCGGCTTCTCCCTCGGCATGGGGCAGCGGCTCGGCATCGCGGTGGCGCTGCTCGGCGACCCGCCCACCCTCATCCTCGACGAGCCCGTCAACGGCCTCGACCCCGACGGCGTGCTGTGGGTGCGCCACCTCGCCCGCTTCCTGGCAGGGGAGGGCCGCACCGTCTTCCTGTCCAGCCACCTCATGAGCGAGATGGCGCTCACCGCCGATCACGTCATCGTCATCGGGCGCGGCCGCATCCTCGCGGACGCGCCCGTGAGCGACGTCGTCGACGCGGCGTCGCGGCGCGCGGTCACCGTCCGCACCCCGGGCCCGTCGACGCTGCGCACCGCGCTGGAGCGCGCGGGCGGCGCCGTGGTCGTGCCCGACGTCGCCCACGGCGGCTCGCTGGAGGTCACGGGGCTGGACGCCGCGGCGATCGGCGAGATCGCCCTCACGGCCGGCGTCGCGCTGCACGAGCTGACCCCGGTGGCCTCGACCCTCGAGGACGCCTACCTGGAGCTCACGGCCGACGCCGTCGAGTACCGCACCGACGACCCGACCGGCGACCTCACGGCCGCCGGCACGACGAGCACGGGAGACCGGTCATGACCGCCACCACCGCCCTCGTCCCGGACCGTGCCCCGGCCGGCGACGCCCCCGTGACCTTCGCCCGCGTGCTGCGGTCGGAGTGGCTCAAGCTCTGGTCGCTCCGCTCGACCTGGTGGGGCGGCGCGCTGACGGTGCTGCCCATGGCGGGGCTCGCGGTGCTCATGGCCGCGACGCTCGGGTCGGCCACGACGTCGCCCGAGCTGCAGGAGACCATGAGCGCCGACCCGCGGCTCGCCGTCCCGACCGGCGCCGTCGCCGTGACGTTCGGGTACGGGTTCGCGCAGCTCACCGTGGCGGTGCTCGCCGTGCTCACCATCACCGGAGAGCACTCGACCGGCATGATCCGCGCGACCTTCGCCGCCGTGCCCCGCCGGCTGCCCGTCCTGTGGGCGAAGCTGGCCGTCGTCGCGGCGACGACGGTGCTGCTCGCCGTCGTCGGCCTGGCCGCGGCGTGGCTCGCGACGGCGTCCTCGCTGTCCGCCGACGGCCTCTCGCTGGACTTCTCCGACGGCGAGCACCTGCGCGCCCTGGGCGGCGCGGTCGCCTACCTGGTGGCCGTCGCGGCGCTCTCCCTGGGCATCGGCGCGCTCTGGCGGAGCACCGCGGCCGGGATCGCCACCACCCTCGCCCTGCTGATGGTCCTGCCGCTGCTGTTCCAGGGGCTCGCCGGCTCGGCCGCGTGGGCGCAGGACGTCTACGCCTACCTCCCGACCGTGGCCGGCGAGCGCCTCGTCGCGACCGGTCCCACGCCCGACGGTCTCCTCTCCCCCGGCGTCGGGTTCGCCCTGCTCGCCGGGTACGCCGCGCTCGTGCTCGCCGCGGCAGCCGTCGCCGTCCGGCGTCGCGACGCCTGACGCCGGCACCCGACAATGGCGGGCATGACCACCGTCTCGGGAGACTTCGACCTCACCATGGACGAGCTGCGGGGCGTGGCACGTTTCGTCGCCGAGAGTGCCGAGGCCGCCCTGCCCGTCTTCGCCGAGGAGCACCCCGAGGATCCCCGCCCCCGTGCCGCCCTCGCCGCGGCATGGGAGTTCGTCGAGGGCGCGCCGCGCACGCGCCTGCAGCGCGTCACCTCCCTCGACGCGCACCGGGCGGCGAAGCAGGCGGGCACCGAGGCGGCCAGGCTCGCCGCCCGTGCGGCCGGAGACGCCGCGGCCTCCGCCTACCTCCACCCGATCGCGCGGGCGACGCAGGTGGGCCACATCCTTCGGGCGGCCGCGAGCGCCGCGCGGATCACCGAGCTCCGCGCGGGCGACGACCCGGAGGCCGGGCTGCGCGCGATCACGGAGGCGCGGGCGAGGGCGACGCCGGTGCTCGTCGACGTCCTGCGACGCTATCCGCCGGCGCCCACCGGGCGCAGCCGCGTCGCGGCGCTGATGTCCCTCCTGGACGCGGACCTGCGGCGCATGCCCTGAGCCGCGTCCCGGCGCGCCCTGGCCCCTCGCCCTCGGGCATGATGGCCGCATGAGCACCCCGCTGTGGATCACCGGCGACCCCGAGACGGACGCGCTGCTGAGCGACGACATGTTCGCGCTGCTCGTGGGCATGCTGCTCGACCAGCAGTACCCGATGGAGCACGCGTTCGCGGGCCCGCGCAAGATCCGCGACCGGCTGGGCAGCATCGACCCGCACGCCGTGGCGGACGCCGACCCGGACGAGTTCGTCACCCTCGCCACCACTCCCCCCGCCATCCACCGGTACGGGCGGTCGATGGCCGGCCGCGTGCAGGCGCTGGCGCGGGCGATCGTGGACGACTACGACGGCGACGTCGCGAAGCTCTGGACGACGCCCGGCGCCGAAGGGCCCGCCACCGGCGCCGAGGTGCTGGCCCGTCTGCGGGCGCTTCCAGGCTTCGGCGAGCAGAAGGCCAAGATCTTCCTCGCCCTGCTCGGCAAGCAGCGCGGGATCCGGCCGGCCGGCTGGCAGGAGGCGGCGGGGCACTACGGCGACGAGGACTCGCGCCGCTCCATCGCGGACGTCACCAGCGCCGAGTCGCTCGCCGAGGTGCGGACCTTCAAGAAGGCGCAGAAGGCGGCGGCGAAGGCGGCCAAGCAGTCCTGACACCCGCGTCGGGGTTGCGAGCCGCGCCGCCCCGGGCAGCATCGCCTGCATGAACACCCGACGACGGCGGAGGCTGCGTGCCCCGGCCGTCGCCGCGCTCGTCGCGGCGGCCGCCGCCGGGTGCGCAGGGCCGGGCGCGGGTGACGCCCAGGACGTCGTCACCCGCTTCTACGCCGCGGTGGCCGAGGGCGACGGCGACGCCGCGTGCTCCCTGCTGCTGGCCGGCGCGGCGGCGGACCTGGTCGAGGAGGAGCAGGAGCCGTGCCCGGAGGCCCTGCTCGACCCGGCGGGTCCGGGCGGCGTGCTCGGCGAGCGCGCCGCCGCCGCGACCGTCGAGGCGGTGCACCGCGCGGGCAGCCAGGCGCAGGTGCTCACGGCGTCCGACACCGTGTTCCTGGCGCGCTCGGGCGACACGTGGGTGGTGACCGCCGTCGGGTGCGACCCGCGCGGCGAGCGCCCGTACGACTGCGAGGTGGAGTCGTGAACGCGCCCAAGGTCGTCTTCGCCCTGACCGTCGCGCTCATCGTGCTCGGCCTGGTCGCGGCGTTCGTGCTCGCCGGGGCGCACCGGTGAGCCGGGACGCGGGCGGCCCGGTCGCGCGGGTGCTGCGGGAGAACTCGCTCAGCCTCGCGTTCGGCCTGATGTTCCTGCTCGTCCTGGTCGGGCAGGCGTTCGTCGGGGCCGCGCAGCGCGACGCCGACCAGGTCGCCGCGGGGCTCGAGCCGCTCGGCGTCGCCGGGTACGTCTCGTCGTCCGTCTTCTGGGTGGACGTCACGGAGAACTGGCAGTCGGAGTTCCTGCAGTTCCTGCTGTTCATCGGCTTGACCGTGTGGTTCGTCCAGCGCGGCTCCCCCGAGTCCAAGAACGTCGGCGAGGCGGGCCGGGAGACGGACGAGGAGCAGCTCGTCGGGAGGCACGCCCGGCCCGACTCGCCGACCTGGGCGCGCGCGAGCGGCTGGCGTCTGCGTGTGTACTCGCACTCGCTGACCCTGGTCATGGGGGCGATCTTCCTGGGCTCGTGGCTCGCCCAGTCCGCGGCGGGCGTCGTCGCCTACAACGAGGAGCAGCTGCGCGACCGCCACGACCCGGTCACCTGGACCGCCTATCTGGGCCTGCCGGACTTCTGGGACCGCACGCTGCAGAACTGGCAGTCCGAGCTCCTCGCCGTGCTCTGCATGGTGGTCTTCGCGATCTACCTCCGCGAGCGCGGCTCCCCGGAGTCGAAGCCCGTCGGCACCCCGCACGAGGCGACCGCCGTCGAGGGCTGATCCGTCCCCGACGGCGGTCGCGCCGCAGTGCGCTGTCAGCGGCCGTGGTGCCCGTGCGAGAGCGGCACCGTCCACACCTCCCCGTCGAGGGTGACGACGTAGGCCGTCCGCCCCACGATCTCGAACGACGTCGGCCGGTCGAGGCCGGTCGCCACCGCTCGCAGGACGCCGTGCCGCCCGGCCTTCATCACCTGGCCGGTGTCCGGGTCGGCGGGCGACCCCTCGGGGTTGCCCGGGGTGAAGTGGCCCTGCGCGAGCGCGTACAGCCCACCCCGGCCCCTCTCGACGTCGACGAGCAGCCGCCCGCCGGAGGCGACCTCACGAGTTCCCGGTCGCCACGGGGTGAAGGCCACGACCTTGCCGTCCCTCGGCAGGTGCGGCACCGGCCCCGCCTGGGCGACGAGGACGGTCCGGCCGACGGTCTCCAGACCGGTCGGCACGACGTTGCCGAACGCGCGGACCTGCGTGATCGAGCCGTCCGGTGTCACGTACAGCACGCGGTTGTGGTGGCCGTCGGTGACGAGGAAGCCCCTGCGGTACGGCTCCATGGCGTACTGCAGGCCGGACGGCACGAAGTAGTCGGTCTTCGGCGGGTGGGCGATCGACCAGGCGCCGAGGTCCGCGACGGGGCGCGGGACGCCGTCCCGGCCGACCCGGTACAGCCCCGAGACCTGCGGGTCCGCGAGCGACACGAGGACGTAGGCGGTGCGGCCGCGGAACGCGACGTCGAGGGCGCCGCCGGGCGTCCCCGGCTGCTGCACGGGCAGCCCCGAGACGAAGGTCGAGGTGACGCCGGTGCGGCGGTCGACCCGGGATACCTCGCCGGAGACCGGCTCGGTGACGTAGAGGGCCCCGTCGGGGCCGATCGTCGAGCCTGCGCCGCCGGACAGCCCGGCGGTGAGGAGCGACGGGTCGGCGTGGTGAGGGGCGTGGTGGTGGGCGTGGTGGTGCGCGTGAGGGTCGTGGTGCGACGGGGTCGCGGTGGCGGTCGCGACCGTGGTCGCGGCGAGCATGGTGGACAGCAGGACGGCGATGATGCGTGGGGTGCGCATGGGGACCCCTCCCGAGGTGTGCGTCGTTGCACGGACGGTCGGGCTCGGCGCGGCGGCCGGGTCGGGACGTGGCGCTCCCCTCGCCGTCCTCGACGCTACGCCCGATGCCCCGCCCCGTCACGGGCCGTTCGCCCCGGCGACCACCCGGCGGCGCGCAGCCGTTCGAGCGCGCGGTCGTGCGGCAGCGCGTGCCGGGTCCCGCGGTGGCCGACGACGGTCGTCGCCGTGAAGACCGACGCGAGCAGCGCCTCCTCGACGGCGTCCGTGGTGGCGGCGAACAGCGGGTCGAGAGCGTCGTCGGGCACGAGCGGGTCGGCGGGGTCCGCCGTCGTGAGCGCGAGGCCGTAGTCGCCGCTGCCGTGCGCGAAGTCGGAGCCCACGCGGCCCATGGCGAACACCGCGCGGCGCGCCACCCGCTCCAGCCGCCGGGCGTCCAGGGGGGCGTCCGTCGTCACGACGATCATGCAGGAGTTGCCCTCCGCGAGGCCGGATCCCTTCGGCACGACGTCGATCCCTTCGGCAGGGGGAGCAGCCGAAGAGATCGGCTCCGTGCCGAGAAGATCCACCGCAGGCAGCGGCACCCCCCGGACGGTGAGCGTGCCGGAGAAGTTCGACTGCACCAGCACGCCCACGGTGCGCACGGTCCCCGCGACGTCGACCCGGCGTGACGACGTCCCGACGCCGCCCTTGTAGCCGAGCGCGGCGGTCCCCGCCCCGGCGCCGACGCAGCCCTGCTCCACCGGGCCCGACGTCGCGCCGTCGAGCGCGGCGAGCACGTGCGCCTCCGTGATCGGCCGCGCGCGGATGTCGGACAGGTAGCCGTCGTTCGTCTCCCCGACGACGGGGTTGAGGGTGCGCACGTCCTCGTAGCCAGGCCACGCCAGCACATGGGTGACGAGCGCGTCGGCGGCGCGGAACGCCGAGAGCGTCGCGGTGAGCAGGATCGGTGTCTCGAGAGCGCCGAGCTGCTCGAGCTGCGTCGCGCCCACGAGCTTGCCGTACCCGTTGCCGACGAACAGCCCGCACGGGAGCGCGCGCCGCTGCCCCGGCCCGGCGCCCAGCGCGTCGGGGACGACGGCGGTCACGCCCGTGTGCAGGCGCTCGCCGTCGTGCAGCGTCGTGTGCCCGACCCGCACGCCCACGACGTCGGTGATCGCGTTCGCCGGCCCGGTCGGCAGGTCGCCGACGACGACGCCGAGCTCGCGGGGGCCCGGCCGCGCGCCGCTCATGCCCGGCCCGCCGGGACGAGGCGCGCCGGGTGGACGTCGCGCCAGGTGCGGGAGCCGTCGACGAGGTCCTGCACGTGCTCGCGGAACCGCGGGCACGTGGCGATGTCGTGCGCCTGGCACGACAGGGCGTGCTCCGTCATGTGCCGGGAGCGGTCGATCTCCTCCTGGCGCCGGTCGAGCTCGGCCAGGTGCGCGGTGAGCACCTCGTGCCGGTCGCGCGCGCCCCGCCCGGTGGACCCGGCGTCGAGCAGCACCTGGATCTGCTCGAGGCTCATGCCCGCGACCTTGGAGCTGAGGATCGTCGCCACCCGCACCACGTCGTCGGACCCGTAGCGGCGCCGCCCCGCGCCGTCGCGGGCCGGGGCGAGCAGGCCGACGTCCTCCCAGTACCGCAGCACGTGCGTCTCCAGGCCGAACCGCTCCGCCAGCTCGCCCACGCTCCAGGTCCGTTCCGTCGTCGCGCTTGACTTCATGTTGACATGAAGTCACAGCCTGGGGTCAGCACGCAACCCGACCCGAAGGAGACGCCATGAGCGACACCACCCGCCACGACCTGCACGACGCCGTGATCGTCGGCGCCGGGCCCGCCGGCCTCGCGGCCGCACTGATGCTCGGCCGCACCCACCGCGACGTCGTCGTGCTCGACTCCGGCACCTACCGCAACGACCCCACCGACGCGATGCACAACGTGCTCGGGTTCGACGGCGCCGCCCCCGCCGAGTTCCGCGCCACCGCACACCGCACGCTGGCCGCGTACGACACGGTCGAGCTGCGCCGTGCCGCCGCGCACGACGTCGCTCCGCTCGACCCCGCGTCACCGACCGACGGGTTCGTCGTGCGGACCGACGCCGGCGACGTCGCGGGCCGCCGGCTGCTGCTGGCGACCGGCGTGCGCGACGAGCTGCCCGCGACACCCGGGCTGCAGCAGCTGTTCGGCACGGTCGCGGCGCACTGCCCGTACTGCCACGGCCACGAGTTCTCCGGCACCCCCGTGGCGATCCTGGGCGCCGGCCCGCACGCGCCGCGGGTCGCGGGGCTGCTGGGGCGGATCGCGAGCCGCGTCGTCGTGCTCGCCGACGGCGCGGACGTCGACCCGCAGGTCCGCGCGGCGCTCGACGCCCGTGGCGTCGCCGTCCGGCCCGAGAAGGTGCTCCGCCTGGAGCCGCTGACCCTCCCCGGCGGGCACCCGGGCGCGCGGGCCGTGCTGGACGGCGATGCCGAGGACCTCGGCGGGATCATGGTCGCCCCGGCGCTGCACCAGGCCGCGCCGTTCGCCGCCCGGCTCGGCCTCGAGCTGCGCGAGTCCGGCTGCGTGGCCGTCGACGCGATGGCCCGCACGAGCCTCCCGGGGGTCCTCGCCGCCGGCGACCTGGCCCACACCGCCGACTTCCCCATGCCCGTGAGCTCCGTGACCGCGGCGATGGCGGCCGGCCAGCTCGCCGCGGCGTCCATCGACGCCGACCTGCTGGCCGCCCCGCGCTGAGGCGCACGGCGACGCGCGGGTAGCGCGGACGGATGAAGTTGCGGCGGCACCGCCCGGGCCGCGCGGCACGGACGGACACTGGAGCCGTGGCCTCGATCATGCTGACGGCGATGCCGTACGCCGGGCACACGCTGCCGCTGCGCACGGTCGCGGCGGAGCTCGTGCGCCGCGGCCACGACGTCCGCGCGTACACGGGGCGCCGGCACACGGCGTCGTTCGCCGAGGTGGGCGCCCGGCCGGTCGCGTGGCAGCGGGTGCCGGACTTCGACGAGAGGCACCCCGCCACGACCTTCCCGCGCATGCGGGGCGCGAAGGGGTTCCGGCAGATGCTGGTCAACGTCGAGGACCTCTTCCTCGGCACCGCCGCCGCGCAGACCGCCGACCTCGTGGCCCTGTACGAGGACGAGCCGTGGGACCTGATCGCCGGCGACCCCATGGCGCTGGGCACCCGGTTCGCCGCGGAGCGGCTCGGCTCCAGGTGGGCCACCGTCTCCCCGCTCGCGTACTGGCCGCCCGGCGCGCAGGTCCCGCCCGCGGGCCTCGGCCTCACCCCGCCGCGCGGGCCCGTCGGGCGGGCGCGCGACGTCGTCCTGCGGCGCGCCGTGCGGACGGGCGCGGCCGTCCTGACCCGGCGGTACCGGCGCGCACGGTCGGGCGCGGGGCTCCCGCCCGACCGCACGACGATCGAGGCCGCCTGGCACTCTCCGCACCTCGTCGTGACGGCCGGCTCGCCGGGACTGGACTACCCGCGCGACGACATCCCCGCGGCCGTCCGGTTCGTCGGCGACCTCACCGACGACGGCCGCCCAGGACGGCCGGGGCACCTCCCGGACTGGTGGGACGACGTCCTCCGGTCGGACCTCCCGGTGGTGCACGTGACGCAGGGCACGGAGAACGTGGACCCCGCCGACCTCGTCCTGCCCGCCCTCGAGGCGCTGGCCGACGAGGACGTCCTGGTCGTCGTCGGGCTCGGGCACCGCACGGCGCCGCTCCCCGGCCCCCTGCCCGCGAACGCCAGGGTCGCGCCGATGGTCCCCTACCCCGCGCTCCTGCCGCTCACGTCCGTGATGATCACCAACGGCGGCTACGGCGGGGTCCTCCAGGCCCTGCGGCACGACGTCCCGCTCGTCGTCGCTGGGGGCGACCTCGACAAGCCGGAGATCGCCGCACGGATCGGCTGGCACGGCGCCGGCGTCAACCTCCGTACGGGCACGCCCCGGCCGGCCGCGGTCGCGTCCGCGTACCGCGACGTCACGACCGACCCCCGCTACCGCGCGACCGCCGCCCGCCTGGGCGCGGAGCTGCGCGGGCTCGGCGGGACGCGAGCCGCGGCGGACCTGCTCGAGGAGCACCTGACGTCACGGCCTCCGACTACGCTCGCCGCATGACCTCAGCGCACCCCCTGCCGCTCGGCCCTGCCCCGCGACCCGCCACCGGCGAGGACCTCACCGACCGGCTCCGCGCCCTCGCGACCAGCGCCGCCGGGGCGGGCGTGACCGGCCTGGACCGGGCGCGCCTCACCGCGACGCTGGACGGCGCGGACGTCGCGTCGCTCGACGCGGACCTCTCCGGCGTGGCGTTCGGCGCGCAGCAGAAGGCGCCGGGCGCCGTGTGGCAGCCCGGCACGATCACCGCGCGCGAGGACGGCACCGTGCGCCGGCTGCGCGTCGACGCCCACCCGCTCACCGCCGTCGACCTGCCCGTGGACGTCACCGCAGAGGCCCAGGGGCTGCGGTTCACGTGGGTCGAGGGCGCCGACGGCCAGGTCGGGTTCGAGTCGGTCGAGCCCGACGACGCGCACCCGGTGACCGGGCACGCCCGCGTCGCCGTCTCCCGCGCCGGCCTGGTCGCGACCGTGCACGGCCTGCTCGCCGTCTCGCTGCAGTCCCAGGGCATCACGCTGAGCGACCTGGACGTGCACCTCGACTCCCACGGCCCCCGTGCGGCGGGCGTCCGGATCGAGGCGAAGATCCGCAAGGGGTTCCTGTCCGCCGGCGTCTCCGCCACGGCGTCGGCGTCGGTCGACGCGGCGATGGTGCTGACCGTCGGCGACGTGCGCATCTCCAGCGGCAACCCGCTCGTCGCCGCGATGCTCGGCGCCGTCCGCGGCCGTGTCGAGGCGGCCGCGAACCGCCGCGTCGACCTCGCCGCCGCGCTGCCGCCCGGGGTCCGCCTCGCGGACGTGCGCCTCGACGTCGGCGAGGAGCTCGTGCTCAGCGCCCGGCTGGGCTGAACCCCGGCGCTCTCCCTCCCGTCGGACGTCGGCCTCCGGTCCTCGCACGGCTCGACCCGGCGCTGTCGGTGGGCCGTGCGAGATTCGAGGCATGCCCGACCGCCCCGACGTCCCGCTCGCGCTCGTCGCACGGCTGCGCGGGCTGCTCGAGTTCCCGGAGTGCGCCGAGGAGGACGCCTGGACCGGCGTCCGGTGGCGGGTGCGCAAGGCCACCGTGGCGCACGTCTTCGGCGGCGAGGACCAGCTCTTCCGCGTGACGTTCCGGGCGGAGCCGCAGGAGGTCCGGGCGTTCGAGCACCTCGGCCACCCGTACTTCCGCGCCGGCTGGGGCGCCAACGTCGTCGGCGTCGTCCTGGACGACGCCACCGACTGGGGCGAGATGGCCGAGCTGCTCACCGACTCCTACTGCCTCCAGGCGCCGCGACAGCTGGCTGACACCGTCGACCGGCCGGAGCCGCCCGGCGACGGCACGGCGGCCGCCGGCTGACGGCGGTCAGAGCGAGACCGACGTCCCGACCAGCACCAGCTCGGAGGTGTGCGACCCGGCCACGCCGACGTCGGCGGGCCGCTCGACGAACCCGGGCAGGCCCTCCAGCCCGCCGCCGGCGGCCACGACCCGCAGGTCCAGCGGCTGCCCCGCCGGCACGGTGAGCGTCACCTCGAAGCCGTCGTCGCCCGGGGCGTAGAAGCGGGTGTCGAGGGCGCCGCCGTCGACCGGGACCTCGCGGCCCGCCACCGTGGCGCTCTCCACGCCGGCGGCGTTGAGCTGCACGTAGCGCAGGGCGCCGGCGGTGCCGATCGGCGCCCCCTCGCCCGGGGTCACGCGCAGCGTGAGGACGCGCGCGTCCCCCGCGGGTTCGGCGTCCTCGACGTCCACGACGGGGGCGGGCAGGTCGGCCGCCTCGGCGTCGCCGGCGTGCACCTCGCCGTCGAACATCGGGAACAGCTCGGACAGGTCGGTCTCGGTGCCCACGAACTGCGCGGTCCAGTCGCTCGGGGTGCCCTCGTCGGAGACCCAGTGCGCCGAGCCCGTGTCGGCGTCCAGCGCGTACGCGAGCCGGGTGGGCTCGGGGTGCTCGGCGTCGAACGGGTCGACGACGAAGCCGACGACGAGCGCGACGACACCCACCGCCGCGCACCCGCCCACCAGCCCGAGCGCGCGGCGCCGGCCGCGGGGCCACAGCACCGCGAGGACGGGGGTGAGCGCCAGCGCGAGCAGCGCGGCGACGACCGCGGGCGCGGCGCCCGTCGCGAGGCCCAGCGCCGGGAAGAACAGCAGGACGATCGGCACCAGCAGCACGACGCCCACGGCCGCACCCAGGGTCACGACCACCCGGCGGCCCACGACGCCGCGCGCCACCCGCAGCGTGAGCAGCCAGGCCACGGCGCCCGCGAGCGCCGGCAGCGCCGCGAGGTAGGAGCCGCCGGGCGTGACGGCGGCGAGCACGACGCCGAGGACGGCGAGCCAGCCGAGCGCCCCGACGGCGAGCGCCGCCCCGCCGAGCGACCGGCGCAGCCCGAGGAACCAGGCGGTCCACACCGTCGCGACGATGCCGAGCAGGGCGACGCGGAAGCCCCACGGCCGCCACGGGTCGAGCATCTCGGCGTACCCGGGCCGCACCAGGCCCATGACCCACCACAGGGCGATCGACCCGACGACGGCGCCCGCGAGCGGGAGCAGCGCGGACGCGAAGCCCAGGGCCAGGGTGCCGGGGGTGGTCCGCTCGCCCCGCACCTCTCGCCGGCGGGCGAGGACCACGGCGAGCGCGCCGACCGCGAGCACGGCCGCGACGGCGAGCGGCCACACCAGCCGGCCCGGGTAGCGCGCGAGGACCCCGCCCGGCAGCGGGAAGTAGGTGGCGTCGTCGGCCGACGGCGTGGCGAGCGTCGCCGCGTCGGCGTTCCCGAGCTCGCGCGCCAGCGCCAGCATGTTGGCGCCGTGGTGCTGCAGGCTCGCCGTCGACATCCGCTCGGGCGTGTCCTGCGGCGCGTGGTAGGTGGCGGAGCCGTCGATGTACGCCGAGTTGAGCCCGGTGAAGCGCCCCTCCGGGTCGTCGAGGAACGGCGAGAAGTCGGTGTCGTTCGGCAGGATCCGGTAGACCTCGACCGCCATCGAGCTGCCCACGGGGTACGGCACGTGGGAGTACGCGTCGACGAGGGCCGCGTTGCCGTCCGAGGTCTCGAACATGATCGCCGGCCCCGACGAGCCGCGGGCCTCGACATTGACCACGACTCCCCCGTCCGCGGCGCGCGGGTCCGCGTGCGCGAACGCCTCCGCGCCGCACAGGCACGCCTCCTCCGCGTCGGTGAACACGAGGACGAGGTCGTTGCGCAGCGGCTCGCCCTCCCCGAGCGCGCGGGCCGTCTCCAGGAGCGTCGCGACGCCGGCGCCGTCGTCGTTGGCGCCGTGCGACACCTCGGCGGAGTCGTAGTGCGCGACGAGGAAGACCGGTCCCGTCGAGTCGGTCCCCGGGATCGTGGCGACGACGTTCTTCGTGGCCGCGACGCGGCTCTGGTCGCCCAGGCGCCCGGACATGCCGACGCCGTCGGTCACCTCCGGGTCCAGCCCGAGCTCCTCGAGGTCCGCCACGATCGTGTCCCGGACGGCGGCCGCGGCGGCCGTGCCGTGCGGGTGCACCTTCCCGCCGACCGCCTCGACGGTCGCGAACGCGCGCCCGGCGCTGAACTCGTCAGCGGCGGCGGCCGCCGACCGCGGGGACGGCGGCAGCACCGACCAGACGGCGAGCGCAGCCAGGACGAGCAGGAACAGGGAGCACGCGAGCGACGTCGCCCGCGACCGGGTCTGGGTCACCCGGGCACGCTAGCGGCGCCCGCGCGCCGTGTCCCAATCGTGATACGCGCCGTCTCAGGTGGACCGCCGCCTGGACGGCGGTCCGACCGCCTGGTGGATCGGTGGTTGGATCGCCCCGTGCGCGCGATGACGTTCGACCGGTTCGGCGGCCCCGTCACGGTCCGCGAGGTGCCCGACCCCGCGGCGCCGCCCGGCGGCGTCGTGGTGCGCGTCCACGCGAGCGGCCTGTGCCTGAGCGACTGGCACGCGTGGGCAGGCCACGACACCGACATCACCTCCCTCCCCCACGTGCCGGGCCACGAGCTCGCCGGGGTCGTCGCGGCGGTGGGAGCCGGCGTCACGCGCTGGAGCGTGGGCGACCGCGTGACGTCGCCGTTCGTGTGCGGCTGCGGGCGCTGCGGCTGGTGCCGCTCCGGGCAGGCGCAGGTCTGCCCCGACCAGACCCAGCCGGGGTTCACGCACGCCGGGTCGTTCGCGGAGCTCGTCGTGCTGCACGCCGCCGACACCAACCTCGTCGCCCTGCCGGACGACGTGGACGACGCCACCGCCGCGAGCCTCGGGTGCCGGTTCGCCACCGCGTACCGCGCCGTCGCGGGCCGGGCCCGCGTGCGCCCGGACGAGCGGGTGGTCGTGGTCGGGGCGGGCGGCGTGGGCCTCAGCGCCGTCATGGTCGCCGCCGCGCTCGGTGCGCAGGTGGTGGCCGTCGACCGGCACGACGGCGCGCTCGAGGCCGCCCGCCGGGCCGGGGCCGCGCACACGGTCCGCGCCGACGAGGACGTCGACGTCGCCGCCGTGGTGCAGGACCTCACCGGCGGCTGCCACGTGAGCGTCGACGCCGTCGGCAGCGAGCGCACCTGCGCCGCCGCGATCGGCAGCCTGCGCCGTCGCGGGCGGCACGTGCAGGTCGGCCTGCTGCCGCCCGTCGACGGCCACCCCCGCGTGCCGATGTCCCGCGTGATCGGCTGGGAGCTGGACGTGCTCGGCAGCCACGGGATGGCCGCCGCCGACTACCCGGAGATGCTGGCGCGGGTCGCCGACGGCACGTTGCGCCCCGCCGACCTCGTCGACCGCGTCGTCGGCCTGGACGAGGGCGCGCGGCTCCTCCCCGGCCTCGCGGACACCCCGCGCGACGGGATGGTCGTCGTCGACCCGCGGCGCTGACCGGACGCCGGACGGCCACGCCCCGCACGTCGCGGAGATCACCCCGCCGGGCGCCTCCCAGTCGTGGCCCGGCCGCCCGGCCGGGGCTATGCTGGCCGACGGCCTGAGCAGCAGCGGCGACCGCCGCAGGACGACGAGGGAGGTGCGCGCCACATGACCCGTAGCGAGCCTCCCAGTAGTCCGAGCCGCGACTGACGGCTCCCCGCCCGGCCGTGCCGGGCGGCCGCGGCGCACGCGCTCCCGACACTGCGCCGCCGATCCTCCGAGTGCCCCGACGTCCGGGGCGCCCCCAGCCGCAGTCGCGGGACCGACGTCCTCGTCCCTGCACGCCTCTGCACGCTCGGAGTCCGCCATGTCCGTCACCTCTGCCCGCGCGTCCGCCGCCCGCACGGCCCGCACCCGTCCCCTGCTCGGCGCGCTGCGCCCGCGCCGCGCCACCCCGGCCTCCGGCGCCGGCGGCCACCTCGGCAGCGCCCGCCCCGACGCGGCCACGGCGCGCCGCGACGTGCCCGGCCGCTCGTCGATCGTCGAGTCCGCCCTGTACGACGCCGACGGCCGCCGGGTCGCGAGCTTCACGCGGCTCGCCGACACGTTCCGCGAGCTGCGCGCCCACCCCGGCGGCATGGCGTGGATCGGTCTCGAGCGGCCGGACGAGAACGAGCTCGCCCAGCTGGCGCGCGAGTTCGACCTGCACCCGCTGGCCGTCGAGGACGCGATCGTCGCGCACCAGCGGCCCAAGATCGAGCGCTACGGCGACACGCTGTTCGTCGTCCTGCACGCCGCGCGGTACCTCGACCACGCGGAGGAGGTGGAGTTCTCCGAGCTGCACGTCTTCGTGGGCCCCGACTTCGTCGTCACGGTGCGGCACGGCGCGTGCCCCGACCTGTCGGGCGTGCGCACCCACCTCGAGGCGCACCCGGCCATGCTGGCCCGCGGGCCGGAGTCGGTGCTGTACGCGATCGTGGACCGCGTCGTCGACGACTACGCGCCGGTCGTGTCCGGCCTCGACGGTGACATCGACGAGATCGAGTCCGAGGTGTTCGGAGGCGACGCGGCCGTGTCCCGGCGCATCTACGAGCTCTCGCGCGAGGTGGTCGAGTTCCAGCGCGCGGTGCGCCCCCTGCAGCGCGTGTGCGGCTCGCTCGCCAAGGGCGCGGAGAAGTACGGCGTCACCGAGGAGATGCAGGCGTACCTGCGCGACGTCGCCGACCACCTCACCGAGGTCGCGGACCGCGTCGAGTCGTTCCGCGCCGCCCTGCGCGACATCCTCACCGTCAACGCCACCCTCGTGGCCCAGCGGCAGAACGAGGAGATGACGCACCTCACCGAGGTGAGCATCCGCCAGGGCGAGGAGGTCAAGAAGATCTCCGGCTGGGCGGCCATCCTCTTCGCCCCGACCCTGGTCGGGACCGTCTACGGGATGAACTTCGACGACATGCCCGAGCTGCACTGGGCCTGGGGGTACCCGGCCGCGCTGGTGGCCATGCTCAGCGTGAGCGTCGCGCTCTTCGCCGTCTTCCGGTGGAAGCGCTGGATCTGAACGGGACCGGCGACGGCTGGGTCGCGCGCGCCGTCGCCGGTCGCGGTCGCTAGGGTCGCGGGGTGACCTCGACCGCGACCACTGCGCCCGGCAGCCCGACCACCGGCCCCGGCGGACTCAACCCCGCGACCCGCACCCTGCTGGCCCTCGGCGGTGCCGTGCTGGTCCTCGCGGGCATGTACTGGGCGCGGGACGTCCTGTCGCCCGTGTTCCTCGCCGCGGTGATCGTCATCATCTGCCACCCGGTGCGCCGCCCGTTGGAGGCCCGGGGCTGGCCGCGCTGGGCGGCGACCACGGCCGTGATCGTCGTCGCGTACCTCATCCTCGCGGCCCTGCTCGCGATGCTCGTCTTCGCCGGCTTCCAGTTCGCCGACCTGGTGACCGAGTACTTCCGCGACCTCGAGCAGTCGGTGAGCCAGATCGCCGCGCAGCTGGCCGAGCTCGGCCTCGACACGCAGGTCACGGACGCGGCGACGTCGTTCCTGGAGCCCTCTCGCCTGCTGTCCCTCGCGGGCAGCGTGAGCGGCATGGTCCTGTCGATCGCGACGGCGTTCTTCTTCGTGCTCGCGTACTCCATCTTCATGGCCGCCGACGCCGCCCGGTACTCGACCGCGTCCCGCGTCTTCGGCGCCACGCACGCGGAGCAGATCGGCCGCGCGACGCGGTTCAGCACCGGGGTGCGCCGTTACTTCGTCGTCAACGCGACGTTCGGCGCCATCGTCGCGATCGTCGACGGCTTCGCGCTCGCGCTGCTCGGCGTCCCCGCCCCCGTGGTGTGGGCGATCCTCGCGTTCGTCACCAACTTCATCCCGAACATCGGGTTCGTGCTGGGCCTGGTCCCGCCGCTCGTCATGGCGTTCGTGGTCGGCGGCTGGCCCCTGGCCCTGGCGGTGGCGGCGGTCTACTGCGTCGTCAACGTGGTGCTGCAGGTGCTGGTGCAGCCGAAGTTCGTCTCGGACGCCGTGAGCCTCAGCCTCACGCTGAGCTTCATGTCCGTCGTCTTCTGGACGTTCGTCATCGGCCCGCTCGGCGCGATCCTCGCCATCCCGCTCACCCTGCTGGTGCGCGCGCTCGTCCTCGAGGGCGACTCGCGCACCGTGTGGCTCCGCTGGCTCTCCGGGGACGACGTCACGCCCGACGACGAGCGCCCCGACGCGGCCGGCCCGGCCGTGCCGGCCGGGACGACCACGACGACCACGGTCACCGCCGTCGCGGCGGGTCCGGACGCCGCGCCGTCCCACCCCGCCGTCGACCGCGTCCGCGCCTCGCTGGACGCGGCCGGGGCCCGCGGCGAGATCCGCTGGCTCGACGACCACGCCACCACGGCGACGCTCGCCGCCGAGGCGCTCGGCGTCCCGGTCGGCGCGATCGCGAACTCGCTGCTCTTCACGCTCGACGACGAGCCCGTGCTCGTCATGACCAGCGGTGCGCACCGCGTCGACACCGCGTTCCTCGGTGCCCGGCTCGGCGGCCGCCTGGCGCGCGCGAGCAAGGAGACGGTGCGCGACGCCACCGGGCAGGTGATCGGCGGCGTCGCGCCCGTGGGCCATCCTGCGCCGGTGCGCACGCTGGTCGACGTCGACCTGCGCGTCCACGACGTCGTGTGGGCCGCGGCGGGGCACGCGAAGACCGTGTTCCCCACGTCCTACGACGAGCTGGTGCGGATCACGGGCGGCACGCCGACACCGGTCGTGCCGCCTGCGGAGGGGTCCCCGGCCGCCCCGGACGGTCAGTAGCCCAGGGCGTCCAGGGCCGCGTCCGCCATCGCGCTCTCGCCGCGCGCGTTCGGGTGCACCGGCACCACGTTCGTGCCGAACAGCAGCGGCTCCACCCAGCGCTCCCCCGCCGGGGCGCAGGCGTCGCGGCCCTCGCTGCGCTCCGCGAGGTCGACGAACGTCGCCCCCGTCTCGTCGGCGGCCCGCTCGATGACGCCGTTGAGCGTGGCCTGCAGGTCGCGCAGGTAGGGCACGTCGCCGGCCGCGACGGGAAGCTTCGCGAAGCACCCCTTCTCCTCGGGCACGATCCACGGGTAGCCGAGGATCGCGACCTCGGCGTGCGGGGCCCGGGCCATGATGTCCTCGAGCGCCTTCCGGACGGCCGGGTACGTGGACTCCTCGACCTGGCTCGTGAACCGGTCGCCGTAGGTGCGCTCGCACGGGTTGCCGCGCCCGCCCGTGACGGCGCCGGCGGAGCCGCAGGCCAGCAGCGCGCCGATGAACGTGCTGTTGTCGTTGCCGCCGATGGTGAGCGTGACCAGGTCGGCGTCCTCGGTGACGGCGTCGAGCTGCGGCGCGACGCGGGGGTACTGGCGCTCGGTGAGGTCCGCTGTCCGCGCGGCGCCGCAGGTGACGTCGACGAGGTCCGCGCCCAGCCGGTCCGCGACGAAGTGCGGGTAGTTCAGGGTCGTGCGCAGGCAGGCGAGCGGGGCGTCGGGATCAGGCGGCAGGATGCCCGACCCGGCGGAGTACGAGTCGCCGAGGGCGACGTACCGTAGCGGGTCCTGCGCCGCCCCGGCGGGCGCGGCGGTGGCGACGAGGCCGGCCGTGGCGACGATGCCGACGGCGGCGGAGGCCGCGGCGAGGGCGGTACGGCGAGCGCGACGTGCGAGGTGCATGACAACTCCCTTGTGTGTCCGCAGGCGTTCGACGGTGAACGCCGAGACCGAGTATCACGACGTGCGACGGCGTCTACCAGGCGGCGCGCCGAGGATCCTTGCCCCGGCACCCGCCCTGCCGGGCGCCGGCCCGCGGCTAGCGTGGTGACACACCGCACGACGAGCGAGGAGCACGACGATGGCTCACGGCGACATCACGCACATCGACATCCCGGTGACGGACAAGGAGCGCGCCAAGGGCTTCTACTCCGGCCTGTTCGGCTGGCAGATCGAAGCCCCGCCCGGGTTCGAGGACTACCCCATGTGGCGGGCGCCCAACCAGATCAGCGGGGGCGGGCTGGCGCCGCGCGGCGACGGGTTCGACCAGCCGCGCAGCTACGTCGAGGTCGACTCCATCGACGAGGCGCTCGCCCGGGCGCGTGACCTGGGCGGCACGGTGCTCATGGAGAAGTCCGAGATCAGCCCCACCAGCTGGTGGGCCGTGCTGGAGGACCCGGACGGCAACCGGATCGGCCTCTACGAGGGCACGACCGACGCCGGCTGAGCCGCCATGGGCCGGCCTCCCGGAGCGCCTCAGCGGGCGAAGAGCACCCGCCCGTCGGGGTCGCCCTCGCGGCGGGGGCGCAGCGCCGCCGGGGCCGGCCACGGCAGCTCGAAGCGCTCGACGGCGACGTCGATCGCGCCGAAGTCGTCGGTCTGCACGACCACGTGGGCAGGCGTGACCTCGACGAGCTTCACGCGCAGCGGCTCGCCGCCGTCGCGCTCGAGCGTCCAGACGTCGGCCATCCACGACAGCCCGGTCGACTCGAGGGCCTCCTCCGCGTCGGTCCAGTCGAGCGGCCCGCTCACGTCGCGGCCGAGCAGCGACACCGCCACCCAGCCGTCACCCTCGGGGCGCAGCCAGCCCAGCGCCTCACGGTCGTCGGGGCGGCGGTGCTCGATCCAGTCCGCGGGCAGGGAGGTCTCGGGCGCAGGCATGTCGGCACCGTAGGCGACACCGACGTCCCCGGGCGAGCGGAATCCCGGCCCACCTCACGGGTCCGGTACTACCTCGCGGGGTTGCGTACTACCTCGCGGGGCCCCGTACTACCTCGCGGGGTCGGTGCGGGCCCCGTCGGCGAGCCCGCGCGCGTAGGCCTCGGCGCTGCCCTCCCGGAACAGGTCGTCGGCGCTGGGGCGCACCAGCGAGCGGGCACCGGGACCGTCGGCCTCCGGGCCCTCCCCCGCGCGGACGTGCCGCGCGAGACCGCGCACCACCGCGACGGGCCGGCCCTCGGCCTTGCCGCGCACCAGCTCGGACGCGGCGGCGACCTCGTCGGCGACGGCGGTCACGGTGACCGACAGCGGGCGCCCGTGCGCGTCGATCCCGCCGCGCAGGTCGTCGACGACGTCGACCCCGGCGGCGCCGATCGCGATGTCGGTGAGCCCGTCCCGCCACGTCCTCCCGGCGGTGTCGGTGACGACGACGCCGAGCCGGTCCAGCCCGAGCCGCGCGCGCAGGGCGGCCCGCAGCGCGCGCGCCGAGGCGTCCGGGTCCTCGGGCAGCAGCAGCACCGTGCCGTCGGGGGTGTTGGAGGCGTCGACGCCGGCGGCGGCCATCACCAGGCCCAGCCGGTTCTCGACGATGCGCAGGGGCGGCTGTCCGTCGGGCCGCGCGCGGGTCGCGACCACGCGCACGGTCTCGTCGGTGATCGCCTGCTCGCGGTCGGCGGCGCGCACCACCCGCCCCTCGGCCTTCGAGACGATCTTGGAGGTCACGACGACGACGTCACCCTCGGCGACCGGGTCCCCCGACGCTGCACCGTCGGCGGCCAGGGCGTCGCCCACCAGCCGCGCCAGGTCGTCGCCGGGCCGCACCTCCGGGAACCCGCCGGGCGCCCAGACGGTGAGCCGAGCGCTCACCGCGCCAGCTTCGGGAGCACCTCGCGGCCGAAGACCTCGATCCACTCCTTCTGGTTGCGCCCCACGTTGTGCAGGTAGATCCGGTCGAAGCCGAGGTCGACGTACTTCTGGATGGCGGCGCGGTGCTCGTCCGGGTCGGCGCTGATGACCATGCGGCCCTCGAAGTCCTCCGGGCGCACCAGCTTGGCCATCTGCGCGAAGTCGTGCGGCGAGCGGATGTCGGCCTTGGGGAACTTCATGCCGCCGTTGGGCCACTCGGTCATCGCGTTCGCGAGCGCCTCCTCGTCGGTCGCGGCCCACGACATGTGCACCTGCAGCACCTTGGGCATCCCCTGCGGGTCACGACCGGACTCGCGCACGCCGTCGTCGAACTTGCCGAACAGCATCTCGATCTTCTCCAGCGGCGCCCCGACGGTGATGAGTCCGTCGGCGTGCTTGCCGGCGCGCTTGGCCGTGATCGGGCCGGCGGTGGCGACGAGGATCTCCGGCGGCACCTCGGGCATGGTCCACAGCCGCGTGGACTCCATCTTGTAGTACTGCCCGGAGTGCTTGACGTCCTTGCCGTCGATGCCGGAGGCGAAGAGCTTCTTGATGATGTCGATGGCCTCGAACATGCGGTTGATCCGCTCGGGGGCCTCGGGCCAGTAGCCGGCCACCACGTGCTCGTTGAGCGCCTCGCCGGACCCCAGGCCGAGCCAGTGCCGGCCGGGGTACATCGCGGCGAGCGTGGCCGACGCCTGCGCGACCATCGCGGGGTGCCAGCGGAAGGTCGGCGCGGTGACGCCGGGGCCCAGGTCGCCGCGGGTGCGCTCGCCGAGCGCCGTCAGCACGTTCCACACGAAGGCCGCCTCGCCCTGCTGCGGCACCCACGGCTGGAAGTGGTCGGCGGCCATGACGCCGGAGAAGCCGTGCTCCTCCGCGTAGGCCGAGTACTCGACGACGTCGGTGGGGTGGAACTGCTCGAGCATCGCGGCATAGCCGATGGTCAGGTCGGGGTTCGCAGCCATGGTTCCGACCCTATCCCCGGCCGACGACCAGGTACGTGGTACCGGGCCCAGCCGCTCAGCCCAGCCGCTCAGCCCAGCCGCTTGGCGAAGAAGTGCTCGGCGTACGGGTTGTCGTTGTACCGGGCGATGCGCCGGTACCCGGCCCGCTCGTACATCGCGACCGCCTCGGTGAGCGTCCCGTTCGTGTCGAGCCGTACCTCCCGGTGGCCGAGGTCACGGCTGACGCCCTCGAGGTGCCGCAGCAGCCGGGAGCCGAGCCCGGCGCCCCGCCAGCCGGGGTGCACCCACATCCGCTTGATCTCCCCCACGCCCCCGGCCGCGCCGCCGTCGCCGTCCGACAGCGTCCGCACGCCGCCGCACGCGACGGGCTCGCCGTCGCTCGTCGCGACGACGAACGCGCCCGACGGCGGCGCGAGGCGCGCGTCCTCGGCGTCCGGCTCTCCCGCCGCGGGCCGAGGGCCGGGGTCGAACCCGCCGGGGAACCGCTCGTCGAGCTCGGCCACGTAGGCCGCGACGGCCCGCCGGGCGAGGTCGGACGCCGGGTCCACGCGCTCGAGCGTCACCGTCGCGGCCCGCACCAGCAGGTCGGCCTCCGCCAGGGCGGCGGCGAGGCGGGCACGCTGCCGGGCGGTGAGCGGCGCGACGAGGTCGCGGGCCCGGTCCACCGACCGGCGCTCCAGGTCGTCCCAGGCACGCCGGCCCGCGGCGGTGAGGTCGACGCGGCGCCGCCGCCGGTCGTCGGCGTCGGGGACGACGGCGACGAGCCCGTCGGACTCCAGGCGGCGGAGCAGGCGGCTGAGGTAGCCGGAGTCCAGGCCGAGCCGGGCGCGCAGGTCCCGGGTCGTGCCCGGCTCGGTGCCGATCTCGAACAGGAGGCGGGCGGTGCCCAGCGGCATCCCGGTGCCCAGGAACGAGTCCTCGAGCGCGCCGACGCGCTGCGTGTAGCTGCGGTTGAACCGCCGCACGACGTCGACCTGCCGCTCGACCTGCCCGCCGGTCCCCGCCGTCGCCCCGCCCGTCGATCCCGCCATACCTCTGACTCTAGTCAGAGGATTCGGCCGACGCTCCGGCGCCGTCCGCCGATCGAGACGGCCGTGGCCAGCAGGCCGCTCGGATCTGGGAGAATGAGCGACCATGAGCGACTTCCCGACCTCCGAGGCGCCGACCGCGCCCGCGCAGACCCCCGCAGCGACCCCGCCCGCCGGCAACTCCGTTGCTCAGGTAGCCGGCGACGTCGTGCGCGCGGTGGTCCGGGAGGTACCGGACAAGGTCAGCCTGGAGGGCCTGGAGCAGCGCTTCGACGAGCGCTGGTCGGCCGAGGGCACGTACGCCTTCGACCGCACCGCCACGCGCGAGCAGGTCTACTCGATCGACACCCCGCCGCCCACGGTCTCCGGCTCGCTGCACGTGGGCCACGTGTTCAGCTACACGCACACGGACACGGTCGCCCGCTTCCAGCGGATGCGCGGCAAGAAGGTCTTCTACCCGATGGGCTGGGACGACAACGGCCTGCCCACCGAGCGCCGCGTGCAGAACTACTACGGCGTGCGCTGCGACCCGTCGCTGCCGTACGTCGAGGGGTTCGAGCCCCCGCACCAGGGCACCGACGGCAAGAACGTCAAGCCCGGCGACCAGGTGCCGGTCAGCCGCCGCAACTTCATCGAGCTGTGCGAGCGGCTCACCGCCGACGACGAGCGCCAGTTCGAGGAGCTGTGGCGCCGCCTCGGGCTGTCCGTGGACTGGGCCCAGAACTACCAGACGATCGACGCCACCTCCCGGGCCGCGTCGCAGCGCGCCTTCCTGCGCAACCTCGCCCGCGGCGAGGCGTACCAGGCCGAGGCGCCGGGCCTGTGGGACGTGACGTTCCAGACCGCCGTCGCGCAGGCCGAGCTCGAGGCGCGCGAGTACCCCGGGTTCTACCACCGGGTCGCGTTCCACCGTCCCGACGGCAGCCCGCTGTACATCGAGACCACGCGCCCGGAGCTCATCCCGGCCGTGGTGGCGCTCATCGCCCACCCCGACGACGAGCGGTACCAGGGCCTGTTCGGCACCACCGTGACCTCGCCCCTGTTCGGCGTCGAGGTGCCGGTGCTCGCGCACCCGGCCGCCGCGATGGACAAGGGCGCCGGCATCGCCATGTGCTGCACCTTCGGCGACCTCACCGACGTGCAGTGGTGGCGCGAGCTGCAGCTCGCCACGCGCTCGGTCATCCAGCGCGACGGCCGCCTCTCCCGCGAGACGCCCGAGTGGGTCGCGGGAGGCCCCGGCGAGGCCCTGTACGCCGAGGAGCTCGCCGGCAGGACGACGTTCAGCGCCCGCAAGGCCGTCGTCGACGCGCTGCGCGCCAGCGGCGACCTCGACGGCGAGCCCAGCGCCACCCAGCGCATGACGAACTTCTACGAGAAGGGCGACAAGCCCCTCGAGATCGTCACCTCCCGCCAGTGGTACATCCGCAACGGCGGGCGCGACTGGGAGAAGCGCGACCTCAAGGCGGAGCTGCTGGCCCGCGGCAAGGAGCTCGACTTCCACCCCGACTTCATGCGCGTGCGCTACGAGAACTGGGTGAACGGGCTCAACGGCGACTGGCTCATCTCGCGCCAGCGCTTCTTCGGCGTGGCGGTGCCGCTCTGGTACCCCGTGGACGCGAACGGCGACGTCGACCACGACCACCCGATCGTGCCGACGGAGGCGGAGCTGCCCGTCGACCCGACGTCGCAGGCCCCGGCCGGTTACGACGAGTCGCAGCGCGGGGCGGCGGGCGGCTTCGTCGGCGACGCCGACGTCATGGACACCTGGGCGACGTCGTCCCTGTCGCCGCTCATCGTGTCCGGCTGGGAGCGCGACGCCGACCTCTTCTCCCGCGTGTACCCGATGGACCTGCGGCCGCAGGGCCAGGACATCATCCGCACCTGGCTCTTCTCCTCGGTGGTGCGCTCGCACCTGGAGTGCGGGGTGCTGCCGTGGAAGCACGCGGCGATCAGCGGCTGGATCCTCGACCCGGACCGCAAGAAGATGTCCAAGTCCAAGGGCAACGTCGTCACGCCGATGGCGCTCCTGGAGGAGCACGGCGCGGACGCCGTCCGCTACTGGGCCGCGGCCGCACGCCTCGGCACCGACGCCGCGTTCGAGGTCGGCCAGATGAAGATCGGCCGCCGCCTCGCGATCAAGGTGCTCAACGCCTCGAAGTTCGCGCTGACCTTCGGCGTCGACCCCGAGACCGGCGCCGGCGAGATCGTGCTGGACCCGTCCCGCGTCACCGTCCCCCTGGACCGCGCGATGCTCGCCGGGCTGGCGGACGTCGTCGAGCAGGCCACCGCCGCGTTCGAGGCGTACGACCACACGCGCGCGCTCGAGGCCACGGAGACGTACTTCTGGACCTTCTGCGACGACTACCTCGAGCTGGTCAAGGACCGCGCGTACGGCGCGGGCGCCGCGGCCACCGAGGTGACGGCCGAGACGGTGTCGGCACGCACGGCCCTCGCGCTCGCCGTCGACACGCTGCTGCGCCTGCTGGCCCCGTTCCTGCCGTTCGCCACGGAGGAGGTCTGGTCGTGGTGGCGTGCCGGCTCGGTGCACCACGCCGCCTGGCCGGCGTCCGCGCCGCTGCGCGCGGCGGCCGGCGACGCCGACCCCGTGCAGCTCACGGCCGCCGGGCACGCGCTCGCGGCGCTGCGCAAGATCAAGTCGGAGGCCAAGGTCTCCATGCGCACGCCGATCCTCAGCGCCACCATGGCCGTCCCGGCCACGCTGCTCGACGGCGTCCGGTCGGCCCTCGACGACGTGCGCGGCGCCGGCCGCGCCACGGGCGACCTCGACGTCGTCGAGACGGCCGCGGGGCAGGGCAACCCGGACGTGCAGGGCGGCATCGTCGTCACCGCGTCCGAGCTGGGCGAGCCCCCGGCCCGCAAGCCGAAGGCCTGACCTACGCCGAGGTAGTACGAGATGTGCCGTACTACCTCGGCGTGGTGAAGCGGTCGCCGTCGCCGCTCATGGTGGCGGCGACCTCCTTCGGCGTCCCGTCGTCGTGCCACCGCAGGGTCGCGCCGACGCCGTCCATGAGCTCCACGGAGCCCTCGGGCGCGAACGTCAGCGCGGCGTCCTGGCCGATCGCCGCGCGCAGCAGGGCCGACGTCGCCGGCAGCTCCTCGAGGCCGTCCGAGACGCCGAGGTCCGTCAGGTCCGCCCGGGACGTCGCGATGTGCATCGGGTCCGGCCCGATCCACAGCGTGCGTCCCCCGAGCAGGCCGTCGGCGCCGCCCGCTCCCCCGGCCCCGCCGGCGGAGGCCGCCAGGGCGGACGTCGAGTCGAGCGCGATCTGCTCGGCGAGCACCAGGGCCTTGACCTGGCCGCGCGCCAGGACGGCGACGACGTCGTCGATCGACGACACGGCCCCCTCCTCGCGCCCCTGGTCCTGGCGGTACTCCGCCAGGACCACCTCGCGCCGGCGCTCCCGGTAGGAGTCGAGGGCGTCCTCGACGCCGGCCTCGAACGTGTCCGCGCGGACACCCGGCCCGCGCCCACCGCCCGCGACCTCCACCGTCCGTCGGGAGGCCTCCTGCCCGAGCTCGGCCCGCACCAGGTTCACCGCGCGCACGTCGCCGGTGAGCAGCACCACCTCCGGGTTCCCCTCCGTCACGCGCCGGTCGATCTCGGCCGCCACGGCCGCCGCGTTGCGCTTCCAGGAGTCCTCGGCACGCGACTCGATGATGGCGCGCTTCGTCCCGGTGCTGGAGGTCTTGCTGACCTCGTCGTTCGGGCCCTCGAACGTCTCCCGCGCCCCGCCGGGCCGACCGCCCGCGTCGCACGGCCAGAAGTCCGCACCGCTCCGGTCGACGGCGACGCACAGGGCGTCGACCGCCTCGTCCGCCGCCTGCGCCGCCTGCAGCAGCACCGGCACGGGCAGCCACGCGCCGGTCGCGACCGCGGGCGGGTTGCGCAGCACGCGGTCCACCGCGACCCCGGCGTCGGAGGCGATGAGCACCCGGCCATGGGCGCCCGCCGTCCGTGTGGGTCGCAGGACGGCGGCCTCGAGCGCGTCCAGCACGCTCGCGGGCGCGCCCTGCCGTTCCAAGGAACGTCGCACCGCCCGCCACCGGTTCGCGACGTCCCTGTCGCCCGCCTCGGCCGAGGGCGTCGCGTCCAGGTAGACGGTCGCGAACGGTCCGGGGCGTCCGACGAGGGGCTTGAGCCAGTCGATCTTCATCCGTGGTCCCCCAGGTGTCCGTCGTCGGGCTAAGCACCCAGCCTGCGACGGAAACGCGACGGACGCCACCCCGTCAGGCGCAGCGGCCGGGCTCCCGCGGACCCGGACCGGACCAGGTCAGATCTCACCTCTTCAAGCGTAGGTGTCCAGCGGCGGCAGCTCGCCCTTGCGCCGCCCGGCGGCGTGCTCCTCGGCGATGCGCTCGTGGTGGCGGATCACCTCGGAGACGATGAAGTTGCGGAACTGCTCCGTGAAATCCGGGTCCAGCCCGGCGCCCTCCGCGAGGCCCTTGAGGCGGTCGACCTGCTGGCGGTCGCGCGACGGGTCGGCGGGCGGCAGCCCGCCCACGGCCTTGAGCTCGCCCACGCGCCGCGTCATCTTGAAGCGCTCGGCCAGCAGGTGCACGAGCGCGGCGTCGATGTTGTCGATGCTGGCGCGCAGGTCCAGGATCTCCTGGGGCATGCCGTCCGTCGCGGGGCGCGGGCCGGGAGCCTGGGGGACGTCGTGAGGGGTGTCGGGCATGACCCGATCCTACGAGGCGCGCCGAGCGTGTAAGGTCCCACGTCGGCCCGCACGCCGACCGGAGACCGGTCGGGCACCCGCCGGCCCGCCGAGCGGCACGACGCCGCCCCGCATGCCGCACAGCGCATGCCGCCCCCACGCACGGAGAGAGAGCAGATGACGGTCGCGACGACGCCGAGCCTCGTGGACGTGCCCGAGGGCACGAGCATCAGCACGCTGCTGGCGGACCGGGTCGCCCGGGCCGGCGACCGCACCCTCCTCGAGCGGCGCGCCGCGTCGGGCGGTTCCTGGGTGCCGGTGTCCGCCGCCGAGTTCCAGGCCGACGTCACCACCGTGGCGCGCGGCCTCGTCGCGCGCGGCATCGAGCCCGGCGACCGCGTCGCGATCATGTCGCGCACCCGCTACGAGTGGACGCTGCTCGACTTCGCCGTCTGGGCGGCCGGCGCCGTCGTCGTGCCGGTGTACGAGACCTCCTCCCCCGACCAGGTGCGCTGGATCCTCGAGGACTCCGGAGCGCGCCTCGTCGTGGTGGAGACTCCCGCGCACGCGGACGCCGTGCACCAGGTGGACGACGAGCTGCCCGACCTCGAGGAGGTCCTCGTCATCGCGACCGGTGCGGTCGACGCGCTGCGCGAGGCCGGGGCGTCCGTCCCCGCGCGGGACGTCGCGGACCGCCGCGACGCCGTGCGCCGTGACGACCTCGCCACGATCGTCTACACCTCCGGCTCCACGGGACGCCCCAAGGGCGCCGAGCTCACGCACGGCAACTTCGCGCACCTCGCCATGAACGCCCGCCTCGCCCTGCCGGAGCTCCTGGAGGCGGACGGTGCGCGCACCGTGCTCTTCCTGCCGCTGGCGCACGTGTTCGCGCGGCTGATCCAGGTCGCGGTGATCGCCAGCGGCTCCGTGCTCGGCCACCTGCCCGACGTCAGGACGCTCACCGACGACCTCAGGACGTTCCGGCCCACGTTCCTGCTCGCCGTCCCCCGCGTGTTCGAGAAGGTCTACAACTCCGCCGAGCAGCGGGCCGGCTCGCGCACCAAGCGGCGGGTCTTCGGCTGGGCCGCGCGCGTGTCGGGCCAGTACTCGCGCGCGCTCGACGCCGGACGCGTCCCGGCGCCGCTGCGGGCCCGGCACGCGCTGGCCGACCGGCTGGTGCTGTCGCAGCTGCGCGCGGCGATGGGCGGCGACTTGCGGTACGCGATCTCGGGCGGCGCGCCGCTCGGCGACCGGCTCGGCCACTTCTTCCGCGGCGCGGGGCTCACCGTGCTCGAGGGCTACGGGCTCACCGAGACGACGGCCCCGACGGCCGTGAACCTGCCCTCCGACCTGCGCATCGGCACGGTCGGCCCGCCCTTCCCCGGCACCTCGGTGCGGATCGACGACGACGGCGCCGTCTTCGTGGCGGGCCCGCACCTCTTCCGCGGCTACCGGGGCCGCCCCGACCTCACCGCCGACGCGCTGGTGGACGGCTGGTTCCGCACCGGCGACCTGGGCGCGCTGGACCACGGCCACCTGCGCATCACCGGCCGCACCAAGGAGATCATCGTCACCGCGGGCGGCAAGAACGTCGCCCCGGCGCCGCTGGAGGACCGGGTGCGGGCGCACCCGCTGGTGTCGCAGGTCGTCGTCGTGGGCGACAAGCGCCCCTTCATCGGCGCGCTCGTCACGCTGGACGCCGAGATGCTGCCCGGCTGGCTGGCGACGCAGGGCATCCCGCCGATGTCGGTGGGCGCCGCGCGGACCGATCCTCGGGTGCTGGCCGCGCTCGACGCCGCGGTGGAGGAGGCGAACACGGCCGTCTCCCGGGCGGAGTCGATCCGCAAGTTCCGGGTGCTCGAGGGCGATTTCACCGAGGCGAACGAGTACCTGACGCCGTCGTTGAAGGTGAAGCGCGACCTCGTGCTGCGCGACTTCGCGGACGAGGTCGACGCGCTCTACTCCCGGTAGTCCCGGTCGTGGCCTAGCGGCCCGGTCGGGGTCAGGCGCTCTTCTCGCGGGGGGTGCGACGGCGCACGGGCGACGTGCGTGGCACCAGCGTCGGGTTGACGTTCTCCAGCACGACCTCGCGGCTCACGACCACCCGCTCGACGTCGTCCCGGCTCGGCACGTCGAACATCACCTGCTGGAGGACCTCCTCCATGATGGCGCGCAGGCCGCGCGCCCCGGTGCCCCGCAGCAGCGCCTGCTCGGCGATCGCCTCGACCGCGTCCTGCTCGAACTCGAGCTCGACGCCGTCGATCTCGAACATCCGCTGGAACTGCTTGACGAGCGCGTTGCGCGGCTCGGTGAGGATCCGCACCAGTGCGTCGCGGTCCAGCGGGGACACGGACGCGATGACGGGCAGCCGCCCGATGAACTCGGGGATGAGGCCGTACTTCTGCAGGTCCTCGGGCCGCACCTCGGCGAACAGGTCGTCGTCGGCGACCGTCTCCATGGGGGCGCTGAAGCCGATGCCGCGCTTGCGGGCGCGGGAGGCCACGATGTCGTCGAGCCCGGCGAACGCGCCCGCCACGATGAACAGCACGTTCGTGGTGTCGATCTGGATGAACTCCTGGTGCGGGTGCTTGCGCCCGCCCTGCGGGGGCACCGACGCCGTCGTGCCCTCGATGATCTTCAGGAGCGCCTGCTGCACGCCCTCGCCCGAGACGTCGCGCGTGATCGACGGGTTCTCCGCCTTGCGGGCCACCTTGTCGACCTCGTCGATGTAGATGATGCCCGTCTCGGCCTTCTTGACGTCGTAGTCCGCGGCCTGGATGAGCTTGAGGAGGATGTTCTCGACGTCCTCGCCCACGTACCCGGCCTCCGTGAGGGCCGTGGCGTCCGCGATGGCGAACGGCACGTTGAGCATCTTCGCCAGCGTCTGCGCCAGGTAGGTCTTGCCGGTGCCGGTGGGCCCGATGAGCAGGATGTTGGACTTCGCGATCTCGACGGCGTCGTCGCCGTCGCGCTGGGCCTCGCCCGCCTGGACCCGCTTGTAGTGGTTGTAGACCGCCACGGCCAGCGCCCGCTTGGCCGGCTCCTGCCCGATGACGTACTGCTCGAGGAAGTCGAAGATCTCGCGCGGCTTCGGCAGCTCGGTGAGCCCCAGCTCCGCCGCCTCGCCGAGCTCCTCCTCGATGATCTCGTTGCACAGGTCGATGCACTCGTCGCAGATGTACACGCCGGGGCCGGCGATGAGCTTCTTGACCTGCTTCTGCGACTTCCCGCAGAACGAGCACTTCAGCAGGTCTGCGCCGTCACCGATCCGAGCCACCGGGAGCCTCCATCTCGTGAGTGCACGTCCTGAGTGCTGGTCCTGCGTCCATTCCACACCACGGGGGCGTCGTTGTCAGCCGAGTAGCCCGGTGCGTCGTGTCACGGGGCCCGCGCCATCCCCCTGGGGAGGTCGCGAGCCCCGTGAACGTGCAGGTCAGCGCGGCGCGAGAGCGGCAGGCTTGCGGCTCTCGAGCACCTGGTCGACCAGGCCGTAGTCCTTCGCCTGCGCGGCAGTGAGGATCTTGTCGCGCTCGATGTCCTCGCGCACCTGCTCCTCGGTCTTGCCCGTGTGCGCCGCCAGCGTCGACTCGAGCCACTCGCGCATGCGGATGAGCTCGTTGGCGTGGATCTCGATGTCGGACGCCTGGGCGTAGCCGCCGCCCTCCATCGCGGGCTGGTGGATCAGCACGCGGGCGTTCGGCAGCGCGAGCCGCTTGCCCGGCTGGCCGGCGGCGAGCAGCACGGCCGCGGCGGACGCCGCCTGGCCGAGGCACACCGTCTGGATCTGCGGCTTGATGAACTGCATCGTGTCGTACAGCGCCGTCATGGCCGTGAACGACCCACCGGGCGAGTTGATGTAGATCATGATGTCGCGGTCGGGGTCCTGGCTCTCGAGGACCAGCAGCTGCGCCATGATGTCGTCCGCCGACGCGTCGTCGACCTGGACGCCCATGAAGATGATGCGGTCCTCGAACAGCTTGGTGTACGGGTCCTGGCGCTTGAAGCCGTACGCGGTGCGCTCCTCGAACTGGGGCAGCACGTAGCGCGCGGACGGCGCGTCGGTGCTGGACCCGTACGGGAGCGCGACGCCGCCGGGACGCGCCGCGGCGCCCGCCAGGTTCTGGGCCCGCATTGCGAACTGGTACTCGTCTGAGTAGCTCACGGTGTTCTCCTCGGGTGGGAAGTCAGTGGGTTCCGGGGGCGGGTGGTCGGCGTCAGGAGCCCGACGCGCCGCCACCGCCCGAGACCGAGGCGGCGTTGGTGACCACGTGGTCGACGAAGCCGTACTCGAGCGCCTCGTCCGCGGTGAACCACTTGTCGCGGTCGTTGTCCTTGAGGATCGTCTCCAGCGACTGCCCGGTCTGCTCGGCCGTCAGCTCGGAGAGCACCTTCTTCATGTGCATGATCAGCTGCGCGCCGATCCGCACGTCGGTCGCGGTGCCGCCGACGCCGCCGGACGGCTGGTGCATCAGCACGCGGGCGTGCGGGGTGATGTACCGCTTGCCCTTCGCGCCCGAGGAGAGCAGGAACTGCCCCATCGACGCGGCCATGCCCATCGCGATGGTCGCGACGTCAGGCTTGATGTACTGCATGGTGTCGTAGATCGCCATGCCGGCCGTGATGGAGCCGCCGGGGCTGTTGATGTACAGCCAGATGTCCTTGTCCGGGTCCTCCGCGGCCAGCAGCATCATCTGGGCGCAGATGGCGTTCGCGTTCTCGTCGCGCACCTCCGAGCCCAGCCAGATGATGCGCTCCTTGAGGAGCCGGTTGTAGATGGAGTCGTTGAGGCCGAGGCCCGGGCCATCGGCGCGCGCCACCGGCGTCGCACCGTCCATCCGCAGCAAGTCGTTCACGTCCGTCTCCTTCGTCATCGCCGTCGATCGACCCTAACGTGCGGCCACCGCGCGAAACGTCCCGGCGGAGGGGCTTTTCGCTGCTGGCGCACACGACGACTCCGCAGGCGGCCGCGGCTCACGCCGCGTGCGCCGCGCACAGGGCGCCGGCGGCGCGACGCGCCGCCCGGAAGGGCCCTCCGGGCACACCCGTCCCCGACGCCGCCAGCGCGCCGTCGTAGAGCACCATGAGCTCGTCCGCGAGCTCGCCGGGGCGGGCGAGCCCGGCGGCGCGGCACTCGGCCTCGAGGCCGTCCCGGACCCACGACTTCTGCCGGGCGACCTCGACGGCCACCGGGTGCCCGGGGTCGTCCACCTCGGCGCGGGCGTTGATCGCGGCGCACCCGCGCCCGCCCTCGGCCGCCGACCACTCCTCGACGGCGTCGAAGAGTGCCAGGACCCGGTCGACGCCGGCGGCCGGGTGCGCCGCGAGGCTCCGGCCCAGGAGCTCCTCCCACCGGGCGTCGCGGGCGCGCAGGTACGCCACCTCGAGCGCCTCCTTCGAGCCGAAGCGGTCGTAGAGCGTCTTCTTGGTGACGCCCGCCTCCGCGGCGATCGTGTCGACGCCGACGGCGTGCAGGCCGCGCGCGTAGAACAGGCGCGACGCGGCCTCGAGGATCCGGCGCGCCGCCGGGGTGAGGGGCGCCGACGGCGCGATCTGCTCGGTCATGCGACCAACTATACAGATCTGTATATTGACGATCGTGAGTAAACAGACCTGTGTACCTGCAGGCACGGTGACCGCCCTCGCCTCTGCCGCCTTCGTGCTCTCGTGGAGCTCGGGGTTCCTCGGCGCGCGACTCGGGACCGGTCAGGCCGCCGTGCCCACCCTGCTCCTGTGGCGCTACGCCGTCGTGACCGCGGTGCTCGTGGCCGGCCTGGGCGCGGCCCGGCTCCTGCGGCGCCGCCGCCGTGCCCGCGCGCCCGCAGACGCGACGCGGCTCGTTCGCCCACCCCCCGGGCCGCGGGTGGCGGCGCACCACGTCGTCGTCGGCCTCCTGTCACAGGTCGGCTACGTGCTGCCGGTGTACGGCGCGATCGCCCTCGGCGTGTCCGCGGGCACGACGTCGCTGGTCGACGCGGTGCAACCGGTCGTCGTCGCGACCCTGGTCGGCCCGCTGCTCGGCCAGCGCGTCCGGGGCCCGCAGTGGGCCGGGCTCGCGGCGGCGTTCGCCGGCGTCGCGGCCGTCGTCGCCGGGGACCTGCGCTCGACCGTCGCGCCCGCGTGGGCCTATGCCCTGCCCGTCGCGGCCGTCGCCTCGCTGGTCGCCGCGACCTTCCTCGAGCGCCGCCGCCCCGCGACGCTCCCGGCCGGCCCCCTGCTGGCGCTGCACTCGGCCGTGGCCGCGGTCGCCCTGGCCGCGCTCGCGCTCGTCACCGGCACGGCAGCGCCCCCGGCCGACCCCGCCTTCTGGGGGGCGACCGCGTTCCTGGCGCTGGTGCCGTCGCTGGGCGCCTACGCCCTGTACTGGACCCTGCTGCGGCGCGTCGACGTCACGACGCTCAACGCCCTGCTCTTCCTCGTCGTCCCGACCACCACGCTCGCGGGCGCCGCGCTGTTCGACGAGCCCCTCTCCCCCGTCGGCGGCATCGGGCTCGGCCTGGCCGCGCTCGGCGTCGCCGCCGTGCTGCGCGGCGGGTCCCGGCACAGCCCCGGGGACGACGCCGGCCCGCACCGTCCATGAGGACGATGCGGGCCGGCGTGGGTCCGGGTGGCCCGGAGGGGCTCCGAGGGTCAGGCCTTGGCCGACTCCTCGGCCTCCTCCGACGCCTCGTCGGACGCGGCGGTCTCGGTGGGCTCCTCGACCTCGGCGGCCGCGGCGTCCTCCTCCTCCGTGCCGATGAACTCGGTCAGGTCGACGACGTTGCCGTCGGAGTCCTTGACCTCGATGTCGCGGAGCGCCACGGCGAGGGCCTTGGAGCGCGCGACCTCACCGACCATGGCGGGGATCTGGCCGCCCTGGTCGAGTGTCGAGATGAACTGGTTCGGGTCCATGCCGTACTGCTGCGAGGCCTGGACCAGGTACTCGACGAGCTCGCCCTGGCCGACCTGGACCTCGAGCTTCTCGGCCAGCGTGTCGAGCAGGATCTGGTTCTTGAGGGCCTTGGTGGCGTCCTCGGTGACCTCGGCGCGGTGCTCGTCGTCCTCGAGGCGGTTCTCCGACTCCAGGTGGCGGTGCACCTCGGCCTCGACCGCGCCGGACGGCACCGGGACCTCGACGGCCTCCAGCAGCTTCTCCAGCAGCAGGTCGCGGGCGGCGACGGCCTGGTTCGACGTCTTGATCGACGCGACCTGCTCGCGCAGGTCCGCGGTCAGCTCCTCGAGGGTGTCGAACTCCGAGGCGAGCTGGGCGAAGTCGTCGTCCGGCGTCGGCAGGTCGCGCTCCTTGACGGCGGTGGCCGTGACGGTGACCTGCGCCTCCTCGCCCTCGTGCTCGCCGCCGGCGAGCTTGGTGGCGAAGGTCGTGGTCTCGTCCGTCGACAGGCCCGTGAGCGCCTCGTCGAGGCCCTCCAGCATGTTGCCGGCGCCGATCTGGTAGGAGACGCCGGAGACCGAGTCGATCTCCTCGTCACCGATGACGGCCTTGAGGTCGATGACGACGTAGTCGCCCTCGGCGGCCGGGCGGTCGACGCCCACGAGGGTGCCGAAGCGCTCGCGCAGCGCGTCGAGGCGCTCCGTGACGTCCTCGTCGCTCACCTCGGTGGAGTCCACCGTGATGTCGATGCCGGACAGGTCCGGGAGGGTGATCTCGGGGCGGACCTCGACCTCGGCGGTGAACGCGAGCTGGCCCTCGCCGGCCTTGGCGGGGATCTCGGTCACCTCGACCTCGGGCTGGCCCAGGGGGCGCAGCGACTCGGCCGTGACGGCGTCGCGGTAGAAGTTCGACAGAGCGTCGTTCACGGCGTGCTCGACGACCGCACCCCAGCCGACGCGCTGGTCGATGATGCGCGGGGGAACCTTGCCCTTGCGGAACCCGGGGATGTTCACCTGCTCGGCGATGTGCTTGTACGCGTGGTCGATGCTCGGCTTGAGCTCGTCGTACTCCACCTCGACGGTCAGCTTGACCTTGGTGGGCTCCAGGGTCTCGACGGCGCTCTTCACTTCGATGGTCTCCAACGGTTCGGGTGCTGCGCGCGCGTCTCACCGGCGCGAGCCGGCCTGGTTGCTGCGGCGCGGGGTGCGGGGACCGTACGACGGGCGTACGGGCAACCCGTCCATCCTACGCCACGGCGAGGGGCGCCCGGAGACGCTCGCGTCACGCCGACGCGCGCCTCCGGACGCCCCTCGCCCGGGTCGTCGCGGCCGAGGTCGGCCGGGACGATCAGGAGCAGGTGTAGGTGATGCCGTTGACGTCGTGCACGCCGGGCCCGAGGTCGCCGCAGACCTCGAGCAGGTGGCTCGCCGCCACACCGAGCACGACGGCCATGATGATCGTCCCGATGAGCACGAGGGAGCTCACGATGATGCCGGCGATCGCGACGCCGTTCGGCTGCCCCGCCTTGCGCGACTTCACGAGGCCGACGATCGACAGGATCAGGCCGACGATCGACAGGGGCCCGAAGAAGCCGAGCACCAGGCCGACGATGCCGAGCGTCTTGCCCGGGTTCTGCGGCTGCTGGCCGTAGGCCGGCGCGTACTGCCCGGCGGGCGGCGCGGCGGGGTAGGCCTGGCCGGGCGCCTGCGGGGCCGCGGGATAGGGCTGCCCGCCGGCCGGCTGGGCAGGGTAGGCCTGGCCCGGCGCCGGCTGACCCGGGGCGGGCTGCTGGGGCTCGGTGCCGCCGGGGGGCGTCGCACCCGGCTCGGGCGTGCCTGGCGTGTAGGGGTCCGGGGTGGTCATCAGGTTCTCCTCGCACGTCGGTCGCCGTCCGTCGGCGATCGGGGGCCGATCCTTCCAGATCGGCGCGCCGTGCGCGGGCCGAACCACGGGCGAGCCGCGACGGACCACGACGTCCGTCCCTCCCTGTGTCGGGGTGACTGGATTCGAACCAGCGACCCTCTGCTCCCAAAGCAGATGCGCTACCAAGCTGCGCCACACCCCGCGGCCCGCTCTCGGGCGGGGCCTCGGTCAGTGTAGTGCCGCCGCCCGGGGCCGAGCCCGCGACGTGCACGGACGGCGCGGGGACGGGCTCGAGCGCCGCCAGGGCTTTGCTAGGGTTGGCCCGCGTTCCCACCCCGGCGACGGCGTCGCGGGGTGGCCGTGCGGGCGTAGCTCAATGGTAGAGCCCCAGTCTTCCAAACTGGCTACGCGGGTTCGATTCCCGTCGCCCGCTCCCCTCCTCCTCTCCCCTCCCTCGGCGGCCCGACCGCGACCCCGGGGACAGGTGTCGCCCGACCGATCGACGACGCCGATGGATGAGATGCTCCTTGTCGATCGGTCGCGACCTGGTTAGGCTCGGCGCCGCAGCCTGCGACAGGCGCGACCGCGCGGCAGCTGCACGACGACGCACCAGGAAGCATCACGAGGAGGGCCGGCCATGACGATCGTCCGCCGTGTCGCCCCCTCGGCCGCCCTCTCGTCCCACCGGAGGACGGTGCCGGCGCCGACGCTCCGCACCCCGGCGTGCGCCGCGGCGACGACGCCGCGATGCTGTCGATAGAGCGTCCACGTCACGTCCGACCCGCCCGACGGCGGGTCCCCGGCGACCGTGCGGCGCTCGCACCGACCTCGCCGACGCCTCTGCGCCGCGCCCCTCCGAGCACCTGCTCGGGGGCCCGACCCGCACGCGGCGGCACACCCGCACCACCTCGCCCGCACGCACTCCTGGAGAAGGAACACCCATGGCACGCATCTACGACGACGCGACGAAGCTCATCGGCCGCACCCCGCTCGTCCGGCTGAACCGTCTCGCCGCCGGTCTCGACGCGACGGTCGTCGCGAAGCTCGAGTTCTACAACCCCGCCAACTCCGTCAAGGACCGCATCGGCGTCTCGATCATCGACGCCGCGGAGGCCTCCGGCGCCCTGCAGCCGGGCGGCACCATCGTCGAGGGCACCTCCGGCAACACCGGCATCGCGCTGGCCTGGGTCGGCGCCGCGCGCGGCTACAAGGTCGTGCTCGCGATGCCCGAGACGATGTCGAAGGAGCGCCGCGCCCTGCTGCGCGCGTACGGCGCGGAGCTCGTGCTCACGCCGGGCGCGGAGGGCATGAAGGGCGCCGTCGCCGCCGCGGAGAAGATCGCCGCGGAGCGTCCTGGCGCGATCCTCGCCCGCCAGTTCGCCAACGAGGCCAACCCGAAGGTGCACCGGGAGACGACGGCCGAGGAGATCTGGGCCGACACCGACGGCGAGGTCGACGTCGTCGTGGCCGGCATCGGCACGGGCGGCACCGTCACCGGCGTCGGCCAGGTCCTCAAGGAGCGCAAGCCGGAGGTGAAGATCGTCGCGGTCGAGCCGGCCGAGTCGCCCATCCTCACCGGCGGGAACCCCGGCCCGCACAAGATCCAGGGCCTGGGCGCGAACTTCGTGCCGGAGATCCTCGACACCTCCGTCTACGACGAGGTCGTCGACATCGACGCGGAGACCTCCGTCGAGCTCGCCCGCCGCGCCGCGAAGGAGGAGGGCCTGCTGGTCGGCATCTCCTCCGGCGCCGCGATCGCCGGGGCGCTCGAGGTCGCCAAGCGGCCGGAGAACGCCGGGAAGCTGATCGTCGTCGTCATCCCCGACTTCGGCGAGCGGTACCTGTCCACGATCCTGTACTCGGACCTGCTGGACTGACGTGACGAGCCGCCGCACCGCTCCGACCGCCACCGCCGGGCCCGGCCACGAGGACCCCGACGGCGACGTCGACCACCCGATGCCGGCCGGGCACCGTCCGGGCCTGCGCCACCTGGTCGAGATCCTCGCCGAGGACCTCGAGGCGGCGCACGCGCACGACCCCGCGGCGCGCTCCCGGTTCGAGGTCGCGCTCGCCTACCCGGGCGTGCACGCCGTGTGGGCGCACCGGCTCTCGCACCGCATGTGGCACCGGCCCGGCCTGCGCCTGCCGGCGCGCCTGGTGTCGCAGGCCGCCCGGTGGGTGACGGGGATCGAGATCCACCCCGGCGCGCGGATCGGCCGGCGGCTCTTCATCGACCACGGCATGGGCGTGGTGATCGGGCAGACGGCGGTCGTCGGCGACGACTGCGTCCTGTTCCACGGCGCCACCCTGGGCGGCCGCTCGATGACCCGGGGCAAGCGGCACCCGACCCTGGGCGACCGGGTCATGGTGGGCGCCGGGGCCAAGATCCTCGGCCCGCTGTGGATCGGGGACGACGCGCAGATCGGCGCGAACGCCGTCGTCACCCGCGACGTGCCGCACGGCATGGTGGCCGTCGGGGTGCCCGCCCACGCGCGCACCCCCGGCCACCGGCCGGACCACGGCCAGCACGTCGAGGACGCCTCGGAGCTGCTCGAGTACGTCATCTGACCGGTCCGCTTCCACGGCCCCTGCACCCACCGCCCCGGCGGGGGCGCGGGGGCCGTCGTCGTCCCCGGGCCGGGGCGGGTTGTTCGAGTAGTCGTAGAACAAGTAGCCTGCGTCCGTGATGTGGCGCATCGACCCGGCGAGCGACGACCCGCTGTACGCGCAGCTCGTCGCCCAGGTGCGCCTCGGCGTCGCGCACGGGACGCTCCGCCCGGGGGAACGGCTGCCCTCGGCCCGGGAGCTCGCCGCCTCGCTCGAGCTCAACATGCACACCGTGCTGCGGGCCTACCAGGTGCTGCGCGACGACGGCACGCTCGAGGTGCGGCGCGGGCGCGGCGCCGTCGTCGCGTCCACCGCGACCGACCTGGCCGACGTCGAACGAGCGGTGGCAGACCTGGCCGCCGCGGCCCGCCGGGCGGGGCTGTCCGTCCAGACCACCACCACCCTCGTCACGGAGGCGATGCACCGATGACCACCGCTCCCCGGCCCGGCACCCCGCGAGCACGCTCCGGCACGGAGGCGTGGCGCCCCCGCGCGCGCCGCGCGACGGCATGGTCGTCGCTCGTGGGGCTGCTGTTCGCGCTCGGCGCGGCGGTCGCGGTCTGGGCGTGGCGGGACGAGCTGCCGGCGCAGGTCGCGTCGCACTGGAGCCGCGGCGGCGCGCCCGACGGCTTCATGTCGCCGACCGCGCTGGTGCTGGTCGGCCTCGTGAGCACCGTCGCGCTCTGCGGTCTCTTCGCGGCGATCGGGATGACGCAGGGCTCTGCCGCCTCGACCCGGCGGATCACCGCCGCCGGGTGCGTGTGGTCGGGCGCGTTCATGGCCGCGATCGTCGTCGGCACGCTCGCGCCGCAGCGCGGCCTGGCGGACCCGTCCCAGGTCGGGCTGTCCGGCGCCGCGCTGCTGACGGCCGTCCTCCTGCCGCTCGTCCCCGCCGGGATCGCGGCCGCCCTCGTGCCGGGCGACCCCGCGATGCCCGCCGCCGAGGCGGTCCCCGCCGACGCGCCCCGGACCGCGCTCCGCGACGGCGAGCGCGCGGTCTGGCTGCGCCGCGCGACCGGCGGGCCGGGCCTCGCCGTCGGGGCAGTCGCCGTCGCCCTGACCACGCTCGCGGCGGCGCTGACGGCCGAGTGGACGATGCTCGTCGTCCCGGTGCTCCTCGCCGCGCTGTTCGTCACGATGTTCGCCTTCACCGTGCGGGTGGACCCGACCGGGCTCACGGTGCGTTCCGCGGCCCGCTGGCCGGGCACCCACGTCCCCGCGGACGAGGTGGTCCGGGCCTCGGTGACGCAGGTGCGCCCGCTGCGCGACTACGGCGGCTGGGGCTGGCGCACCGCCCGCGACGGACGCGTGGGCGTCGTGCTGCGCGGCGGCGAGGCGCTGCTCGTCCAGCGGACGGGCGGGCGGTCGTTCGCCGTCACCGTCGACGACGCCGCCGAGGCCGCCGCCCTGCTGAACACCATGGCCGACCGCACCCGGAGCCGCTGACCGCCGGCGACCTCAGGCGAGCAGCTCCGGGTGGGCGGCCGCCACGCGGCGCGGCGCCCGGGCGAGCCAGGCGTCGACGAGGAGCTCGCGCAGCACGGCGCCGTCGACCGCCCCGAGCCGGACGAGCACGACGGGCACGCCGTCCAGGTGCGGGATCGTCAGCGTCTCCGGGCGCGCGGCGAGCACGGCCTCCTTCTCGCCGAGGTCGTCGACCATGACGGCGAGGATCGGCCCGTCCGGCACCGGCTCGTCGCCGAACCGCCGCACGTCGGCCTTGCTGAACGGCCGCAGCCAGGAGAACACGCGGCCGGACACCGCCCACGCCCGGTTCCGGAACGTCGTCGTCTCGGTGACCTCGGGCAGCCCCGCGGCGAGGCGGGCCGCGTCGTCGATCGTCGCCATCCCCCGAACCTACTGACGGTCCCGTGGCACGCACGGCGTCGGCTAGGGTGTGACGGGCATTACCCCGTACTCCCAGTACCGGACACATCGGCACGACCGCATCATCTCGACGAGGAGCACCCCGCCCCATGAGCACCCTGCGCATCGGCATCCAGACCGGCTACTGGTCCCGCAAGCCCCCGAAGGGCATCGTGCCCGCGCTCGTCGCGGCCGAGGCGCTGGGCCTCGACTCGGTCTGGACGGCGGAGGCGTACGGCTCCGACGCGTTCACCCCCCTCGCCTGGTGGGGCTCCCGCACCCGCCGCCTGCGCCTCGGGACCGGCATCGCGCAGATGGCGGCCCGCACCCCGACCGCGACGGCCATGCAGGCGATCACCCTCGACCACCTCTCGGGCGGCCGCTTCGTGCTCGGGCTCGGGGCGTCCGGGCCGCAGGTCGTCGAGGGCTGGTACGGCCAGCCGTACCGCCGCCCGCTGGCGCGCACCCGCGAGTACGTCGACGTCGTGCGCCAGGTCTTCGCCCGCGAGCGCCCGGTCACCGCGGACGGCGAGTTCTTCCGCCTCCCGCTCCCCGCGGACGCCCCCGGCGCCACCGGCCTCGGCAAGGCCCTCAAGCCGACCGTGCACCCCCGCCGCGCCCACATCCCGATCGTGCTGGCGGCCCAGGGCCCGAAGAACGTGACGCTCGCCGCCGAGATCGCCGACGGCTGGATGGCGGGCTTCTACGCGCCGCGGGCCGACGCCGAGCACCGCGAGCTGCTCGCGTCCGGGTTCGCACAGCGCGCCGACGAGCGCGCGCCGTCGTCCGGGTTCGAGGTGCTCGCGACGGTGCCCGTGGTGGTGCGCGACGACGTCGAGGTCGCGGCGGACGTCATCCGTCCGCACATCGCGCTGTACGCCGGGGGCATGGGCTCGAAGGAGGCCAACTTCCACAAGGCGTCGCTGGACCGCCTCGGCTACGCGACCGAGCTCGACGAGGTCCAGGCGCTGTTCCTCGCGGGACGCCGGGAGGACGCCGCGCGCGCCGTGCCGACCGAGCTCGTCGAGGAGGTCGCGCTGGTCGGCCCGGCGGACAAGGTCGCGCGCGACCTGGCCCGCTGGGACGGCACGGCGCTGACCACGATGCTGCTGCAGGGCGACCCGTCGTCGATGCTCACGGTGCTCGCCGCGGCACAGGCGGCCCGCAAGGACGCCGACGGCGGCACGCCGCTGGGTGCCCGCGTGCGCGCGACCGCCGGTGCGGCCGCCGCCCGCGTGGCGCCGAAGAAGGCCTGACGCCGCCGGAGCTCCTGGGCTCAGCCGTCCTCGGGGAACCAGACGGCCCGGCGCAGGTCCACGCGCCGGCCGTCGCGGGAGAGCGGGCAGCCCTCGGCGCGCAGCGCGTCCAGGGCCGCGGTGACGTGCCGCGCCGGCGGGGCGCCGGACGCGTTCACCACGCGCCACCAGGGCACGGGGTGGTTGTCCTGCACGGGGCCGACCACCGCGGCGCCGTCCGGCACGAGGTGCGCGTAGCGGTCGCCGGAGCCGGCCATGACGTTCCCGACCTGTCGAGGCCCGCCGCGACCGAGCCGCTCGCCGACGATCTCGGCGATCAGGCCGTACGTCATGGCGCGGCCTGACGGGATGCGGCGCACCAGGGCGAGCACCGCCGCGGCATACTCGTCGGGGGCGTCGAGGGGCTCGTCGGACGTCGCGGCGCGGGGTGGCACACCGCGACCCTACGACCCGCCGCCGACCTCGGTGCCAGGCCGTCGCGCGGGTCCGCCGGAGGCCCGTCCGGCGGCTCGTCCGGCGGCCCTGGAAAACCGCTGGCCCACGGCTCCGGACCACGCCACGATCGGCGGGTGACCTTCGACCGTTCCCCCACCGCCCTGCCCGCCGGCTACCGCGGCCGCCCGCTCACCGCCGACGACCGCACCGCGCTGCTCGACCTGGACACCTGGGCGTTCCCCGACCCGCACGCGGTCGCGGAGTTCGACGACCTGCCGCTGCCCCTGACGTGGGAGCGGACGGTGGGCGTCGAGCCCGTGGACGCCGCCGACGGGCTGGCCGCGATCCACGCGTCGTACCCGTTCAGCCACTTCCCCGTGCCGGGCGCCACGCTGCCCACGGCAGGCCTGACCTGGGTCGGCGTCCACCCGCAGCACCGCCGTCGCGGGCTGCTCACCGCGATGATCGACCAGCACCTCGAGGACTGCCGCCGGCGCGGCGAGCCTCTCTCCGCCCTGTTCGCCGCGGAGACCGCCATCTACGGGCGGTTCGGGTACGGCAAGGCGGCCGACGACCAGCGCGTCTCCGTCCCGCGCGGCGCCGCCCTGCGCGACGTCCCCGGCGCCGCGGACCACACGGTGCGCGTGGAGCACGCCGACCGAGCACGGCACGGCGACCTCGTGGCGCGCCTGCACCGCGCTCCAGGCCTGCCCGTCGGTCCGGCCGGGATCAACCGGCCGGGCTGGGCGACGCGAGAGACCGAGGAGCTCTGGGAGAGCTACTGGGCGGACCCGAAGTCGTTCCGCGCGAGCGGGCGGGAGTCGCTGCGGATCGTCGTCGTCGAGCGCGACGGCGAGCCGCGGGGCTACGCGACGTTCCGGCGCAGCCTGGACTGGCAGGTCACCGGGCCGCGCGGCACCGTGCACCTGGGCGACGTGGTCGCCCTCGACCCCGCCGCCGCGCGCGCCCTGTGGGGGGTGCTGCTCGACCTCGACCTCATGAGCAGCACGGACCCGTTCCTGCTGCCCGTCGACGACGCGGTCATGAGCCTGCTCGTCGACCCGCGGGCCGCAGGCGCCCGCGTCACCGACAACGTGTGGGTGCGCGTCGTCGACGTGCCCGCCGCGCTCGCGGGCCGCCGCTACCAGGCCGACGTCGACGTGGTGCTCGGCCTCACCGACTCCCGGCTGCCCGACAACGCCGGGTCGTGGCGCCTGCACGCGACCGCGTTCGGGGCGGCGACCTGCGAGCGCACCGACGCGGCGCCGGACCTCGAGCTGGACGTGCGCGAGCTCGGCGCCGCCTACCTGGGCGGCACGTCGCTCGCCGCGCTCGCCGGGGCGGGGCTCGTCACGGAGCGGACGCCCGGCGCCCTCGCCGGCGCGGGCGCGGCGTTCGGCTGGCCGCTCGCACCCGCCTGCGGCTGGGTGTTCTGACGGTGGGGGCGGCGTTCTCCGCGACCGTGGCCTCGGCGGCGTGGCACGCCGAGGCCACGGCCTGGGTCACCGAGGCGCTCGCTCGCCGCGGCGTGCGGGTGGTGGCGCCGCCCCAGCAGCCGCGGGTGCGTCCGTGGTCCACGCAGCTGGTCGTGGACACGGACGCCGGCCGCTACTGGTTCAAGGCCGCCTGCCGGTCGGCGTCGTTCGAGCCGGCCCTGCAGGCGCTGCTGGCCGAGCTCGCCCCCGACGCGGTCGACGCCCCCGCCGCCGTCGACGCGGACCGGGGGTGGCTGCTCACGGCCGACCGGGGCGCCACGCTCCGCGAGCGTCGCGCGCCGGACGCCGGCGACTGGGCCGTTCTCCTGACGCGGTTCGCGCACCTCCAGCAGACCCTCGTCGGGCACGGCGCCGCGCTGCGCGCCAGCGGGCTGCCCGACTGCTCCGCCGGCACGGTGCCCGCGCGCCTCGACGCCGTGCTCGACCTCCTGGAGGGCTTCCCCGCCGGCCACCCGGCCCGCCCCGCCGACCCCTTCGCCGCACGCCTCCGCGAGGCCCGCGCGGCGGTGGTGACGGCGGCGGCCATCCTGGCCGACAGCCCGCTGCCGAGCACCCTGCAGCACGGCGACCTGCACCCGGGCAACGTCTTCGAGGTCCACGGCGGCCTGCGCGTGTTCGACCTCGGCGACGCCCAGTGGGCGCACCCGCTCGAGGTGCTCGAGGTGTCGTCCGCGGTCGCCCGCGACGGGGGCGCCGACTGGGCGCCTGTCGAGCGGGCGTACCGCCGGGCGTGGGACGCCTGGTGCGCCGCGCGGGGTCTGCCTCCGGTGGGCGCGGAGGGCGACGCCCCGGCGTGGGACGACCTGCGACGCGCGGCCGGCGTCACGCACGCCGTCAACCGCGCCTGGACGCGGTGCGGCGCGCTGGCCGAGGCCACCGAGGCCGAGTGGGCGGACTGGGGCGAGGCCGCGGGCCGGCACCTGGCGAAGGTGCTGGATCCGGTGCCGGGTCCTCAGACCTGACAGACGCCGCACCAGAAGAGGTTGCGGCCGGCGAGCTCCTTGGTGAGCACCGGGGCGCCGCAGACGCGGCACGGCAGGCCGTCGCGGTGGTACACGTAGAACGAGGCGTCCCGGGGCACGGCGTCGGCGTCGCCGTCGGTGTTCTGCCGGGTGACCCGGCCGCCACCGCCGTCCGCCACCCGGTGCTCGGGCCGGGTGGTGACGATCGCTCCGCGGTCGGCGCCGTCGCGCATGAGCACGACCAGGTCGTCCCAGACCGCGGCGAGCACCGCCGCCGGCACGTCGCGGCCCGGGCGCAGCGGGTCCACGCCGGCCCGGAACAGCGCCTCGGCCCGGTAGATGTTGCCGACGCCGGCGATCACCGCCTGGTCCATGAGCTGCTGGCCGACCGTCACGCGCGAGCGCCGCACGCGCTCGACGAACGCCGTGCGGGCCGCGTCGCCCCCGTCGCGGATGGGGTCCGGTCCGAGCCGCGCCTCGACGGCGGCCTTCTCCGCGCCGGTGAGCACCTCGCACGCGGTCGGCCCGGTGAGGTCGGCGACGGCGTGCGCGCCCAGCAGCCGGAGCCGGACGGCGCCGCGCGGGGAGGGCGGAGCCCACTCCCCCGCGGCGTCGGCGGCGACACCCGCGTCGCCGCCGTCGTCCGGCGTCGACTCGCGCTCTCCGATGCGACGGCGCGGCGCGCCGATCGCGTGCACCACGGCGGCGCTGCCGTCGCCGGCGAACGACCACGCCCCGTACAGCCCCAGGTGCACCCGCAGCCAGCGCACGTCGCCCGCCCTGTCGGACGCACCGTCCACGACGGCGGGCTCGGCGTCGGACAGGGCGGGCGCGAAGGCGCAGAAGAGCTGCTTGCCCCACGCCTCGGCGGCCACCATCCGGCGGCCGTCGAGCAGCGCGGCGCCGCCCGCGAACCGGCCCTGCGGGCTGGACACGGCGAGCGTCTCGCCGCCGAACAGCCCGTCCAGGGCACGCGCGAGGCGGTGGACGGTGTGACCCTCTGGCACGTCGGACGGTCGGGTCAGGCGATGGCGGAGACGTCGTGCGACGCCTCGTACGCGGCCAGCTTGTCGATGCGGCGCTGGTGGCGGGCGTCGCCGCTGAAGGGCTCCGCGACGAACGCCTCGACGAACGACGTCGCCTCCTCGACGCTGTGCATCCGGCCGCCCACGGCGATGACGTTGGCGTCGTTGTGCTGACGGCCGAGCGTCGCCGTCTCCAGCGACCAGGCCAGCACGGCGCGCACGCCGACGACCTTGTTCGCGGCGATCTGCTCCCCGTTGCCCGAGCCCCCGATGACGACGCCGAGCGAGCCCGGCTCCGCGGCGACGGCCTCGCCCGCGGCGATGCAGAAGGCCGGGTAGTCGTCCTGCGGGTCGTACTCGTGGGCGCCGTGGTCGACGACGTCGTGCCCGGCGGCGCGCAGGTGGTCGACGAGGTGGGTCTTGAGCTCGTAGCCGGCGTGATCGGCGGCGATGTGCAGGCGCATGCCCACATTCTCCCTCAGGTCGCCCGCAGGGTTCGACCCGCGCCGCACGTGGGCGGCGAGCCGTAGGGTGACGCCATGACTGCCGACGCCACCGGGCTGCGGTCCGGCATCGACCTCAGCGCCCTCGACCAGGCCGTCCGACCGCAGGACGACCTGTACCGCCACGTCAACGGGCGCTGGATCGCCCAGCACGAGATCCCCGCCGACCGCGCCATGGACGGCGCGTTCCGCGCGCTGCACGACCTGTCGGAGGAGCGCGTGCGGGAGATCATCACCGACCTCGCCGCCACCGACGACCTCGACCCCGCGTCCACCCCCGCGAAGATCGGCGCGCTGTACGCGAGCTTCCTCGACGCCGACCGCGTCCAGTGGCTCGGCACGGAGCCGATCGCCGCGGAGCTGGGGCAGATCGCCGCGGCGACGTCGCCCGCCGAGCTGGTCGACGTGCTCGGCGCCCTGCAGCGCACGGGCGGGGGCGGCGCCGTCGCCTTCTACGTCGACAACGACGCCAAGGACCCCGAGACCTACGTGACCTACCTCGTGCAGGGCGGCCTGGGCCTGCCCGACGAGGCGTACTACCGCGAGGACCAGTACGCGCCCGTCCGCGACAAGTACCTGCCGCACCTGGCACGCATGCTGCGCATCGCGGGCGTCAGCGCCACCTCCGGGTGGGGCGCCGACCCCGAGGACGCCGCGCAGCGCGTGCTCGCCCTCGAGACGAAGCTCGCCGCCCACCACTGGGACGTGGTGCGCGACCGCGACGCCGACCTCACCTACAACCCGATGACGCTCGCCGACCTCGTCGAGCGGGCGCCCGGCTTCGACTGGCGGGCGTGGGCGGCGGCGCTCGGTGCACCCGCCGGCTCGCTGGACGCCCTGGTGGTGCGGGAGCCGTCGTTCGCGACCGGCTTCGCCGAGCTGTGGCGGACCGAGCCGCTCGCCGACTGGAAGCTCTGGGCCGCCTACCACCTCGTCACCGCCCGCGCGGCCTACCTGGACGACGCCACCGTCGACGCCAACTTCGACTTCTACGGCCGCACGCTGTCGGGCGCCCAGGAGGTGCGCGACCGCTGGAAGCGCGGGGTCGCGCTCGTCGAGCGGGCGCTCGGCGAGGCCGTGGGCGAGCAGTACGTGGCCCGCCACTTCCCGCCGGAGCACAAGGAGCGGATGGACACGCTCGTCGCGAACCTCGTGGCCGCGTACCGCGAGTCCATCGAGGCGCTGGACTGGATGACGCCCGAGACGAAGGTGAAGGCGCTCGCCAAGCTGGAGCGGTTCACGCCCAAGGTGGGCTACCCGGTGAAGTGGCGCGACTACGCCGCCCTCGAGGTGGACGCCGCCGACCTGGTCGGCAACGTGCGCCGCGCGCACGCGTTCGAGCAGGACCACGAGCTCGGCAAGATCGGGCGCCCGATCGACCGCGACGAGTGGTTCATGACGCCGCAGACGGTCAACGCCTACTACAACCCGGGCATGAACGAGATCGTCTTCCCCGCGGCGATCCTGCAGCCGCCGTTCTTCGACCCCGAGGCCGACGACGCCGTGAACTACGGCGGCATCGGCGGCGTCATCGGGCACGAGATCGGCCACGGCTTCGACGACCAGGGCTCCAAGTACGACGGCGACGGCCGCCTCGAGGACTGGTGGACCGAGACGGACCGCACCGAGTTCGAGAAGCGCACCCAGGCCCTCATCGCGCAGTACGACGCCTTCCGCCCGGCGCAGCTGACCGCGGACGGACCGCACGTCAACGGCGCGCTGACCATCGGCGAGAACATCGGCGACCTCGGCGGGCTGTCCATCGCGATCAAGGCGTACCGCATCGCGCTCGGCACCCCGCTGGACGACGCGCCCGTCGTCGACGGCCTCACCGGTCTGGAGCGCGTCTTCCTCGGCTGGGCGCAGGTGTGGCAGTCCAAGGGCCGCGACGAGGAGGTGGTGCGGCGCATCGCCACGGACCCGCACTCCCCCAACGAGTTCCGCTGCAACGGCGTGATCCGCAACATCGACGAGTTCCACGCCACCTACGGCGTGGGCCCCGACGACGCCCTGTGGCTCGCCCCCGAGGAGCGCGTGCGCATCTGGTGACCCGCCGGACGTCCTGACGCGACGAGGCCGCCGACCGGAGCACGGTCGGCGGCCTCGCCGCGTCGGGGGACGTCTCAGGAGCCGGCCGGGGGCGGGGTCAGCTGGTGCCGATGCCGGCCCGGGCGAGGGAGAAGCCGTTGCCGGTGGGGTCGTGCGTGCACGACATGCCCGTGTCCTCGCTGGTGCAGGTGTAGTCGCCCTCGGTGATCGAGTCGCCGTACTCCAGGACGTCGACGTCGTCCCCGGCGGGCTTCGGCTGCTGGTCCTTCGGGACGCACGGCTGCGCGACCTTCCCCTCGCCGTCGACCGTCACCACGTACCCGGTGGTGCCGTCGCACCCCTCCATCGGGGCCGGCTGCTGGTTGAGCTGGGCGATCCCGCAGGACGCGCCGTCGGCGTAGATCGAGCAGGTGATGTTCGTGGACGGCGCCGCGAACCGCGCGAGCACCTCGCCCTGCATCGGTGCCTCCTCGGACGCGGACGCCGAGGGCTCCTGCGACGCCACGGGGGCGCCTCCCGCCTGCGGGGCGGTGGGCGACGGCGCACCGAACATCTGCACGGCGAGCACCACCATCGTCACGATGAGCACCACGTCGACCGCGATGAACGCGATCCACCCGGCGGAGAGCCGACGTCGTCGGGACGGCGCGGCGGGCGGGGGCGGTGGCGCGCCGACCGCCGCCGGCGCGGCGTACCCGGCCGGAGCCGCGTACCCGGCCGCGGCCTGAGGCGCAGGCTGCGCGTACGGCGGGTGCACCTGCGTCGCCGCCGCGGCAGGGACCGGGGCCGGGGCGTAGGCGGGCTGGGGAGCGTAGGCGGGCTGGGGCGCGTACGCCGGCTGTGCCGCGTAGGTCGGCGGCAGCTGCTGGGTGTGCTGGGCGGCCGGCGGGTACGCGGCCTGCTGCGGCGCCGTGGCCCCGGCGTCCGGGGGCGGGGGCACGGGGGCGTGCACCGACGCCGCCCCCGCCGGGGGCGTGGCAGGCGCGGGTGCCGTGACCTCCTGCAGCGGCACCTCGGCCATCGGGTCGGTGCCGACGGGGCGCTGGTACGCGGACGCGACGCGGCGCACACCGGTGGCCGGCGATGCCGACGGAACCGCCGGCGGCACTGCCGGCGGCACGGTCGACGGCCTGCCGTCGGACCCCGGCGGGGGCGGCGGAACGGTGCCGGACATCTGGACTCCCTCCAGTCACTCCTCGGGCGTCGTGCCCCGGGTGGCGGGGACCCGCACGGCGGCGACGCACCGGGCAGGATGTCACGATCGGGTCTCGGCGGTCGAACCCGCCCCCGCCCCGTACGCACCGGGACCCGGGAATCCCGTGCGTTCCGGCAGGCCCGAGGTGGCATCATCGTGCGCGAGCCTGCGCGCCCATCACGCGCTGCACCACGCTGCACCACCTGGAGACAAGGGAGAACCCGTGCCCGGAGAGAACCTCACCCGCGCCGAGGCGATCGAGCGCGCCGACGTCGTCACCGACGTCGAGTCGTACGCCGTCGACCTCGACCTCACCACCGGACCGACCACGTTCGCGTCCACCACCGTCATCCGGTTCTCCGCCACCCCCGGCGCGAGCACGTTCGTCGACCTGGTCGCGCCGTCGGTGCGCGAGGTCGTGCTCAACGGCGTCGCCCTGGACCCGGCCGAGGTGTTCGCCGACTCGCGCATCGCCCTGACCGGCCTGGGCGCGACGAACGAGCTGCGGGTCGTCGCCGACTGCGCCTACATGAACACCGGCGAGGGCCTGCACCGCTTCGTCGACCCCGTGGACGGCGAGGTCTACCTCTACACCCAGTTCGAGGTGCCGGACGCCCGCCGCGTCTTCGCGACCTTCGAGCAGCCCGACCTCAAGGCGCCCTACCAGGTGACCGTCACGGCGCCCGCGGCCTGGCAGGTCGTCTCGAACCAGCCGACGCCGGAGCCGACGCCGGCCACGCACGCGACGGACGCCGACGTCCCGGCCGCGACCTGGACGTTCGAGCCGACGCCGCGCATCTCGTCCTACCTCGTGGCCCTCGTCGCCGGCCCGTACGCCGTGCAGCGGGGCGAGCTGACGTCCTCCGACGGCCGCACGATCCCGCTCGGCGTCTTCTGCCGCACCTCGCTCGCCGAGCACCTGGACGCGGACTACATCATGGAGACCACCCGCAAGGGCTTCGAGTTCTACGAGTCGACGTTCGGCGTGCCGTACCCGTTCGACAAGTACGACCAGCTCTTCGTGCCCGAGTACAACATGGGCGCGATGGAGAACCCGGGCTGCGTCACCTTCACCGAGTCGTACGTCTTCCGCTCCCAGGTGACCGACGCCGTCCGCGAGCGCCGCGTCGTGACGATCCTGCACGAGCTGGCCCACATGTGGTTCGGCGACCTCGTCACCATGAAGTGGTGGAACGACCTCTGGCTCAACGAGTCGTTCGCGGAGTACGCGTCCACGCTCGCGACCGCCGAGGCCACCGAGTGGGAGGCCGCCTGGACCACGTTCTCCGCGATGGAGAAGACGTGGGCCTACCGGCAGGACCAGCTGCCCTCCACGCACCCGATCGTCGCCGAGATCCGCGACCTCGAGGACGTGCAGGTCAACTTCGACGGCATCACGTACGCCAAGGGCGCGTCCGTGCTCAAGCAGCTCGCGGCCTGGGTCGGGCGGGACGAGTTCCTGTCCGGCGTCTCCGCGTACTTCCGCAAGCACGCCTGGTCCAACACCGAGCTGCGCGACCTGCTGGTCGAGCTCGAGGCCACCAGCGGCCGCGACCTGACCGCCTGGTCGAAGGCGTGGCTCGAGACGGCCGGCGTGAACACCCTGCGCCCCGAGATCGAGATGGACGCCGAGGGCCGCATCACCGGCTTCGCCGTGCTGCAGTCGGCCCCGGCCGACTACCCGACCATCCGCCCGCACCGGCTCGGGATCGGCTTCTACGACCTCGTCGACGGGGTGCTGACCCGCACGCACCAGGTCGTCATCGACGTCGACGGCGAGCGCACCGAGGTCGCGGACCTGGTGGGCCGCGAGCGCCCGGCCCTCGTGCTGCTCAACGACGAGGACCTCGCGTACGCGAAGATCCGCCTCGACGAGGCGTCGCTCGCGGCGGCCGTGGAGCACCTGTCGCGCATCTCCGACCCGCTGGCCCGGTCCCTCGTGTGGGGCTCCGTGTGGGACGCCGTGCGCGACGGCGAGACGCCGGCGTCGTCGTACGTGGACCTCGTGCTCGGCAACATCGCCGCCGAGACGGAGTCGACGACGGTGCGCACCACGCTGAACCAGCTCGGCCTGGCCGCCCGGTCGTACGTGGCGCCCGAGCGCCGCGCCGCCACCCTGGCGCGGATCGGCGACCGGCTCTGGGGTCTCGCGCAGGAGGCGGCCGCGGGCTCCGACCTGCAGCTGCAGCTGGTGAAGTTCTTCGCGCAGCTCGCGTCGACCCCGGACCACGTCGCCCCGCTGCGGGGCCTGCTCGACGGCGCGGTCGCGCTCGACGGGCTCACCGTGGACACCGACCTGCGGTGGGAGCTGCTGGAGAGCCTCGTGCTGCTCGGCGCGGCCGACGACGCCGAGATCGACGCCGCCCTCGCGCAGGACGACACGGCCACCGGCCGGCAGGCGGCCGCCCGGGCGCGCGCGGCGACGCCGACCGTCGCGGGCAAGGAGGCCGCGTTCGCGTCCGTCGTCGACCAGGCGGACGTGCCGAACGCGATCATCCGCTCCACGGCCGCCGGCTTCGTGCACGTGACCGACCCGGCCGTGCTCGAGCCGTTCGCCGCCCGCTACGTCGACGCGCTGCTGCCGATCTGGACCACGCGCAGCTACCACATCGCGGAGGAGCTCATCGAGGGGCTCTACCCGGCGCCGCTCGCGTCGGCCGCGCTGCGCGACGCCGTCCGCGGCTGGCTGGACGCGAACGCCGACGCCCCCGCGGCACTGCGCCGCATGGTCGTCGAGCAGCTCGCCGGCACCGAGCGCGCGCTCGCCGCCCAGGCCGTCGACGCCTGACCCGGCCGACCGACCCGAGCGACGTGGGCGCTCGTCGGGCGCTGTTCACGAGGTGAACGACGCCCCACGAGCGCCCACGGCGTTCACCGGGCTCAGCGGGCGGTGCGCACCGCCTGGACGAGGGAGCGCAGGCGGGCGTTGTCGAAGAGGTCGTCGACCAGGACGACGTTGCCCGACCCGTCGGCCAGCGGCACCTTCCAGTTCGGGTACTCCTGGTCGGTGCCGGGCTGGTTCTGCGTGCGGCGCTCGCCGACCGCGTCGGTGAGCTGCACGCCGACGAGGGCGGCGGGCGTCCTGCGCAGGTACCGGTGCAGCCCCTCGACGATCTCGCGCTCGGACGGGTGCTCGGAGACCAGCCCACGCATGGCGAGGGCCAGCACCGCCTGGTCCCGCTCGGTGCGGGCGGCGGCGCGCAGCTCCTGCGCGTCGTCGGCGAGCAGCCCGAGGCGCTCGCGCAGGTCGACGTGCTCCCCCGCGAGGTACCCGGCGGCGGGCGGCATGTCGTGCGTGCCGACCGTCGCGAGCGACGCGCGCCGGTACTTCTCGGGCTCCAGGGGGCGGCCGTCCTCCTTCTCGAACCACAGCACGGAGGTGCCGAGCACGCCGCGGTCGGCGAGCTCGTCGCGCACCCACGGCTCGAAGACGCCGAGGTCCTCCCCCACGACGACGGCGCCCGCGCGGTGCGCCTCCAGGCACAGGATGCCGAGCAGCGCCTCGTGGTCGTAACGCACGTACGCGCCGTCGGCCGGCGAGGAGCCCTCGGGCACCCACCACTGCCGGAACAGGCCGAGCACGTGGTCGACCCGCAGCGCGCCGGCGTGCCGCAGCACGGTACGCAGCATGTCGCGATACGGGGCGTAGCCGGCGCGCGCCAGCGCCCGCGGGTTCCACGGCGGCTGCGACCAGGCCTGGCCCTGCTGGTTGTACATGTCCGGCGGGGCGCCCACGGAGACGCCGCGGGCGAGGACGTCGCGGTGCGCCCACGCGTCCGCGCCCTGCGGGTGGGCGCCGACGGCCAGGTCGTGCATGATGCCGATCCGCATCCCCGCCTCGCGGGCCACGCGCTGGGCGGTCTGCTTCTGCTCGTCGGCCACCCACTGCAGCCACACGTAGAACTCCACGCGCTCGGCGAGCTGCTCGCGCAGCGCGGCGACCGCCGGAGACGCCGGGTCCCCGAGCTCGTCCGGTCGCGGACGGGAGCCGAGGTGCTCGACGATCGCGCACCACGTGGCGAAGTCGCGCAGGCCCGCGCCCTCCTCCGCGACGAACTCCTGGTACGCGGCCTCGCGCGCGGCGCGCCGCGGCGCGGTGAACACCACCTCGAGGGCCGCCTTCTTGGCCTCCCAGACCGCGTCGCGGTCCAGCGCGCCGGGGTCGGCCACGAGGTCGCGCACGGGGTCGGCCGCCCACTCCACGAGGGAGCGGTCGGCCGCCGACAGGTACGCCGTCTCCGGGATGTCCTCCACCCGCACGTACAGCGGGCTGAGGAAACGCCGGCTCGTCGGCAGGTACGGGGAGGGGGTCAGCGGGGTCACGGGCTCGGTCGCCGAGAGCGGGTTGACGCCGACGAAGTCCGCGCTCGCGCGGTGCGCCGTCAGCCAGGCCAGGTCGGCGAGGTCCGCCAGGTCGCCCACACCCCACGACGTGCGCGAGCGCACCGAGTAGAGCTGGAGGAGGAACCCCCACCACTGGTCGTCCTCCAGCCCGGCAGGCAGCTCCAGCCGCCGCGGGGTGACGACGACCGTGACGCGGGACTCGTGGCCCTCGGTGAGCGCGTGCAGCGAGTGCCACCCCAGCGGCAGGTCGTCCGGCAGCGCGAACGTCGCGCGGCCCACGCGCCGCCCGTCCACGGAGCGCGGCTCCACGAGGACGTCGAGCTGCTCCAGGTCGCGGCGGCGGCGCACCGCGCGCTCGCGCGCCGCGGGCTCCGCGCCGTCCAGCTCGAGCCAGACGTGCACGGCGGCGCCGTCGGTGACGTGCACCGGGACCTGGGCGCCGTCGCCCTCGCGCACCACGACCGTGGGCGGCAGGACGGCCCGCCACTCGTCGTCGCGGGCCCGCTGCAGGCTGTGCGTCACCTGCTGGGGCGTGCCCGCCGGCACGTCCAGCGCGCCCAGCACGGCCACGAGGGTCGACGACGGGGCGACCACCACCTCGCCGCCGAAGCCGTGGTGCTCGCCGAGCACGCCGTACGCCTCGGCGAGCTCGCGCAGCTCGGCGCTCGGCTCGTCGGCGTGCGCCGCCTCGGACGGGCCGCCCGTATCGCCCCGGGCGTCGTCCGGGGTCTCGTCGCGGGCGTCGTCCGGGGTGGTCGGCTGGTCCTTGCTCACGGAGACGATCCTGCCATCCCCCGTCCCACCAGGGCGTCCGCCCACGCGGCACGACGTCACGCCCGCCGACGTTTCGTCGCGACGCCCCCGCTCGTTACCGTGGGCGGGTGACCCCCGTGATCTCCATGCTCCGGACCGCTGCCCCGGCGGCGGTGACCCCGGAGCCGTCCCCCAGCCCGAGCACGACGACCACCGAGTCGGCCGTCGAGGACACCATCAAGGCCGCCGCGGACGCCGGCTCGTCGTTCTGGACGTGGTTCACCGGCTGGCCCCTGCACATCCTCATCATCCTGGTGGTGGGGCTGCTCATCCTCGCGCTGCTGCGCCGCGTGATCGGCCATGTCACGGAGCGCATCGCCACCGGCTCGGGCACGACCACCACCGAGGGCGGCCCCGCCTGGCGCCGCTACCTGCAGCGCACGCCGTTCGTCGAGGACGCGATCGCGATGGCGAACCCGCTGGCCAGCCAGCGGCGCGCGCAGCGGGCGCGCACGGTCGGGTCGGTGCTGCGCTCGACGGCCAACATCGTGGTCGGCACCATCATCGCGCTGATGATCCTGGCGGAGCTCCAGGTCAACGTGGGCCCGCTGGTCGCCTCCGCCGGCGTCGTCGGCATCGCGCTGGGCTTCGGCGCCCAGGCCCTCGTGAAGGACTTCATCTCGGGCATCTTCCTGCTGGTCGAGGACCAGTTCGGCGTGGGCGACGTGGTCGACCTGGGCTCGGGCGCGCTCGGCACGGTCGAGGAGGTCCAGCTGCGCGTCACGCAGGTGCGCGCCTTCGACGGCACGCTCTGGTACGTCCGCAACGGCGAGATCCTGCGCGCCGGCAACATGACGCAGCAGTGGTCGCGGGCCGTCGCGGAGGTCCGGGTGCCGCTGGACGCCGACCTCGACACCGTGCGGGCCGCGCTCGGCCGCGCGGCCGACGGCGTGCAGGCCGACCCGGAGCTCTCCCCGCTGCTGCTCGAGGCGCCGTCGGTCCGCGGCGTGGACGCCGTCAACGACATCACGATGTCGTTCACCCTCCACGCGCAGACCCGGCCGGGCGACCAGTGGGAGGTCTCGCGCGAGCTGCGCCGCCGCGCGCAGGCGGAGCTGCGCGCGGCGGGCGTGCTCCTGCCGCCGGCCGACGTCGAGCCGGCGGTGATCGAGCAGGGCGCCGAGGACTGAGTCAGGAGACGAGCAGGGGGTCCATCTGAGCGGCGAGGTCGTCGGCCTCCGGGCCCACGATGACCTGGACCACACGGCCCGAGCGCACCACGCCGAACGCGCCCGACGCCTTGAGGCCCTGGTCGTCCACGAGGGCCGGGTCGCTCACCTCGACCCGCAACCGCGTGATGCAGGGCTCGAGCTCGACGACGTTCCCTCTGCCGCCGAGCGCCGCAAGGATGTCGTCGGCCTTGTGCGGGGCGATGGTCATGGGGGCCTCCCGTGGAATGCGTCGTTGCAGGTCCGTGACCAGCCTAACGCTCCCGGGCGCCGAGCGGGAGGAGCAGCACCGCGGGTGTCTGGGAGGATGGCCCGGTGACGGACCAGACTTCACCCGCGTCGTTCTACGACGCCGTCGGCGGGCACGCCACGTTCGAGCGCCTCGTCGACGTGTTCTACGAGGGCGTCGCCACGGACGAGGTGCTGCGCCCCATGTACCCGGAGGAGGACCTCGGGCCGGCGAAGGTGCGGCTCACGCTGTTCCTCGAGCAGTACTGGGGCGGCCCGACGACGTACAGCCAGCAGCGCGGCCACCCGCGCCTGCGCATGCGGCACGCGCCGTTCAAGGTCAACCCCGACGCCCGCGACCGCTGGCTGGCGCACATGCGCGTCGCCGTCGACGCGCTGGACCTGGCGCCGATCCACGAGTCCCAGCTGTGGGACTACCTGGAGCGCGCGGCGTACAGCATGATCAACACGTTCGACGAGTGACCCCGCCGCGACCCCCGCGGCCCTCCCCGCGACCCACCCTGCGAACCGACCTGGAGTGCGTGTGAGCGAGACGTCCACCACCACGCCCGCCGCCGCGGGCATCCCCGACGCCCTGGACCGCCTGCTGTCGGCCCTCGACCTGCGCGAGGTCGAGGGCTGGGGGCCGCGCGGCGAGGACGACCTGTGGCGCGGCGACAGCGTGCCCGGCCCCGGCCGTCGCGTGTACGGCGGCCAGGTGCTGGCCCAGGCCCTGCTCGCCTGCGGGCGCACGGTGGACGACGACCGGCTGCCCCACTCGCTGCACGCCTACTTCCTGCGCGAGGGCGCCCTGGACACCCCCATCGACTTCGCCGTGGAGCGGCTGCGCGACGGCCGGTCGTTCAGCGCGCGGCGCACGCACGCCATCCAGCACGGCAAGCCGATCCTGTCGCTGACGGTGTCGTTCCAGACCGACCAGCCCGGCTACGAGGCCGCGGAGCCGGCGCCGCCCGGCGTCCCGGCGCCGGAGGACGTCCCGTCCGCGATCGAGGTGCTCGACGGCATCGACCACCCGGCCGCGAAGTTCTGGTCGCACGAGTCCGCGTTCGACCTGCGGCACGTCGGCGGCTCGCTGTACCTGGGCCCCGACCCGGAGCCGAAGCCCACCCAGCAGGTGTGGGTGCGCGCCCGGCACGCGATCGCGTCCGACGACCCGCTGCTGCACCGCGCCCTGCTCGCGTTCGCCTGCGACCAGGTCATGCTCGAGCCCGTGCTGCGCCAGGCCGGGAGGTCGTGGATCGACGTCGGCGGCGCGGTGCCGATGGCGAGCCTCGACCACGCCATGTGGTTCCACCGCGACGCGCGCGCCGACGACTGGCTGCTGTACGTCCAGGAGTCGCCCGGCGCGCAGGGCGGGCGCGGCCTCGGCCTGGCCCGCGTGTACGACCGCGAGGGCCGGCTGGTGGCGAGCATCGCGCAGGAGGGCATGATCCGGCTCCCCGGCTGACGTCGGTCGCCACGGGCCGAGGCGCTGCGGGGAGCGTGCCGCCGCCGCACACTGTGCGCGTGCGACTGCGCCGCGTCTCCGCGTCCTCCCCCGGCTACTCCCGCCGCGCGAAGGGGGACGGCTGGGTGTTCCTCGACGCGGAGGGCGCACCGCTGGACGACGAGACCGAGGTGGCGCGGTGCACCCGCCTGGCGATCCCGCCGGCCTGGACCGACGTGTGGATCTGCCGGTACGCCGACGGCCACCTGCAGGCGTTCGGTCGTGACGACGCCGGGCGCGGCCAGTACCTCTACCACGAGGAGTGGCAGGCGCGGCGCGCCCGCCGCAAGCACGACCACGTGCTCGACGTGGGACGGCGCCTGCCCGCCGCCCGCGCCGGGGTGACGCGCGCCCTGCGCCGCGACGGCGTCGGGCGCCGCCGCGTGCTGGCGCTCGCTTTCCGGCTGCTCGACGACGCGTACTTCCGCGCCGGCGGGGAGGTCTACGCCGCGGAGCACCGCAGCTACGGCCTCGCGACGATCCGCAAGGAGCACGCCACGGTGCGGCGCGACGGCTCCGTGCACTTCCGTTACCCCGCCAAGTCGGGGCAGCTGCGCGACGTCCTCGTCGAGGACCCGGTGGTGGCGTCCCTGGTCACGACGCTCAAGCGCCGCCGCGGCGGCGTGGACCTGCTCGCGTGGCGGGAGGACGGCGAGGCCGACTGGCACGACGTCACCAGCGCGGACGTGCAGGCCGACGTCAAGGAGCGCCTCGGCGACGACGCGACACCGAAGGACTTCCGCACCTGGCACGCCACCGTGCTCGCCGCGCGCGCTCTGGCCGACGTCGGCGCGCCGCCGCGCTCGCAGCGGGCGCGGCGGCGCGTCGTCGCCGAGATCGTGCGCGACGTCGCCGAGGAGCTCGGCAACACCCCGGCGGTCGCCCGCGCGTCGTACATCGACCCGCGCCTGGTCGACCTGTGGGAGCACGGCGAGACGATCGGCCCGACCCGCACACGCTCCGCCGCCGAGCGCGCGGTGCTGGACCTGCTCGGCTGACCGCGAGGTGGTACCGGTCCTGCCGAGGTAGTACGGATCGCGCCGGGTACCACACCACCTCGCGGTCAGCTGCAGGCCAGCGGGCCGTCGGCCGGCGGGGTCCCGTTGGCCACGAAGCCCACCGTGGCCTGGGCCCCGGCGGCGAGGTCGGCGTTCCACGCCGCCCCCGTGATCGTCGAGCCGGACAGCGTGCCGCCCCACAGGTTCGTCGTGGACAGCCCCGCCGGAGCGGTCACCGCCCACCCCGGGGCACCGTCGTCACCCGCCGTGACGACGATCTGGCCCTGGTACCCGCCCGACCACGAGTTCGTCGTCGAGTACGCCGCCGTGCACGCCCCGTCGGTCGGGTCCGGGCCGC
>NZ_JBHTVZ010000012.1:0-2671 GCF_042792715.1 Isoptericola sp. NPDC056618
ATCGTGGCCCTGTTTCGACACGAAACAGGGCCACGATCCCACCCACAACGTCGGGGATGGTCAGCCGATGAGGTGGCGCAGCGCGAGCTGGTGCAGCCGCACCAGACCGTAGTCGCGCTCGGCGACCGCGTCGACGTCGAGGTCCTCGTAGGCGGAGCGGTCGGCGAGGAAGGCGTCGAACGACTCGCCCTCGGCCAGGGTCGGCTCGCCCAGCTCGAAGATGCCGGCGTGCTCGAACGCCTTCTGCACCTCGGCGTCCTCGCGGTACGCCTTCGACTTGGCGGCGAGCATGTCGTAGGTCTCCATGTTCGCCTTCGCCGACTCCCAGACGCCGTCGAGGAACTCGGTGCGGCTGGGCTTGTAGTCGAAGTGGCGCGGGCCCTCGTAGCGCGGGCCGCCGTTGGGGAAGCCGTTCTCGAGCATGTCCACCGTGAAGAACGCGCTCAGCAGGTCGCCGTGGCCGAAGACGAGGTCCTGGTCGTACTTCGGGCCGTGCTGGCCGTTGAGGTCGATGTGGAACAGCTTGCCCGCGTACAGCGCCAGCGCGAGGCCGTGCGTGTAGTTGAGGCCGGCCATCTGCTCGTGGCCCGTCTCCGGGTTGAGGCCCACGATGTCGCCGTTGTCGAGCGTGTCGATGAGGGCGATGGCGTGGCCGATGCTCGGCAGGAAGATGTCGCCGCGCGGCTCGTTGGGCTTGGGCTCCAGCGCGATGCGCAGGTCGTAGCCCTTCTCCTTGATGTACGCCGCGACGGTGTCGATGCCCTCGGCGTAGCGGGCGTGCGCGGCGTGCAGGTCCTTGGAGTTGTCGTACTCCGTGCCCTCGCGGCCGCCCCACATGACGAACGTCGAGGCGCCCATCTCGGCGGCCAGGTCGGCGTTGCGCAGCACCTTGCGCAGGCCGTAGCGACGCACCTCGCGGTTGTTCGAGGTGAACGCGCCGTCCTTGAAGATCGGGTGCGTGAAGGTGTTGGTGGTGACCATCTCGCAGACGAGACCGGTCTCCTCGGAGGCCTTCTTCACCGCGTCGATGTGCTTCTGGCGCTCCGCGCCCTCCGCGCCGAACGGGAAGACGTCGTTGTCGTGGAACGTGAAGCCCCACGCGCCGAGGTCGGCCAGCTTGCGGATCGACTCGGCCGGGTCCAGGTCGGGGCGGGTCGCGGTGCCGAACGGGTCGGCGGCCGGCCAGCCGACGGTCCACAGGCCGAACGAGTACTTGATGTCGCTCACGGATCTCTCCTCGTCGAGTTTTGTTGTACGGCTGAACTATTGCGCGTCGCTGGGCTAGAGTCAACACGTGCCAGCCACCTCGACGACGACGCCCGCAGCTGCTCCTCGCGTGCCCGACGGCGGGGCCGCGTCGCGCCAGCACACCCTCCGCGAGCGGAACCTGCGCCTCGTCGCCGCGGCCGTGTTCGAGGCCTCCGCACCACCGTCGCGCGCCGACGTCGCCGGCGCCACCGGTCTCACCCGGGCCACCGTCTCGACCCTCGTCGACCGGCTCGTCGCCGGGGGGCTCGTCGCCGAGCTCCCGCCCGTCGCGGCGCAGAAGGCCGGCCGCCCCGCCGTCCCGCTGGTGCCCGCCGGACGGTCCGTCGTCGGGCTCGGGCTCGAGGTGAACGTCGACTACCTCGGCGCGCGCGCCCTCGACCTCGTGGGCGACGTCGTCGCCGAGCGCGTCGTCACCGGCTCGCTGCACGACTCGGACCCGCGCGACGTGCTCGCCCGGCTCCGGACCCTCGCCGCCGAGGTGGTCGCGGAGGTCGAGGCCGTCGGCATGCGCGTCGCCGGGGCACGGCTCGCGCTGCCCGGGCTCGTCGACGTGCGCGGCGGGCGGCTGGAGGTGGCGCCCAACCTGGGCTGGTCGTCCGTGGAGCCCGTCCCGGAGCTCGACCTGCGGACCGGTGACGGCGACCCGCTCGACGTCGAGGTGGCGAACGAGGCCAAGCTCGCCGCCCTCGCTGAGCTCGCGGGCGACGTGCCGCCGTCCTTCCTCTACGTCTCCGGCGACGTCGGCGTCGGCGCGGGGATCGTCGTCGACCGGCACCTGTTCCTGGGGGAGCGGGGCTGGAACGGCGAGATCGGGCACGTCGTCGTCGACCCCGCCGGCCCGCGCTGCTCGTGCGGCGCCACCGGCTGCCTCGAGCAGTACGCCGGCAAGGAGGTGCTGCTGCGGGGCTCCGGCCTGCCGTCGTCGGCGCCCGTGCACGCGATCGTCGACCTGCTGCGCGCCGGCGACGACGCCGCCCTCGACACCGTCGGCCGCGCCGGGCGCGCGCTCGGCGCCGCGCTCGCCACGTTCGTCAACCTCGTCGACGTCTCCACCATCGTGCTCGGCGGCGCGTACGCCGAGCTGTTCGGCTGGGTGGGGCACGTCGTCGGAGGGGTGGTGGAGGAGCGTGCGCTCGCCGCGCCCTTCGCGCCCGTCGACGTGCGCCCCGCCGCCGCCGGCCCGCACGCCGCCCTCACCGGCGGAGCGCGCGAGGTGCTGCGGTCGGTGGTCGCGGACCCGGCGCGCTGGGTCTGACGTCGGGCGGATCGTGTCGCTCCGAGGGTTCCGTCCGGGCGGCAGTTGGGGGGGGGGGGGGGGGGGAGTACAACCCGCCCCCCCCCCCACAACCCAACGGGGGGGGGGGACGCGGGCGGGGGGGGCGACGCGACGACGGGCTGAGCA
>NZ_JBHTVZ010000012.1:2681-58790 GCF_042792715.1 Isoptericola sp. NPDC056618
GCCGTGGGTTCCCTCCGGCCGGAAGTGGGGGTCCGGCGGGGAATTTCGAACTGCCGACCCCGACCCGAACTGCCGACGTGAGCGGCTGACGGCGGCTGTCGCGTCGTCGGCGCGTACCGATGCCGGTGGTTCGGGGTGCGGGCGCTAGGCTGTGGGTCGCCTTCTTCGTCGAAGCGGCATGCGCTTGTAGCTCAGTGGATAGAGCAACCCTCTCCTAAAGGGTAGGTCGGAGGTTCGAATCCTCTCAGGCGCACTTTGGTAAGGAAATGTTCATACGCCCAGGTCGCACGCTTCCTCGGAAGCCACGCCAGGGTTCTTGGGGCGGACGTACGCTGACGTCGTGACCTCCCCTGACGTCGAACCGCGCCTGGACTCAGCCGACCCGGCGGAGCAGTTCGCCGCCTACCTCGACCACTACCGCGCGGTGGTGGTCCGGAAGCTCGACGGGTTGACCGAGGCCCAGCTGCGCGAGAGCCGGCTGCCGTCGGGCTGGACCCCGCTGGAGCTGCTGACTCACCTGGTGCACATGGAGCGGCGCTGGTTCGTCTGGGGGTTCCTGGCCGAGCAGGTCGCGCACCCGTGGGGCGACAACGTCGACGACGCCCCGGAGAGCCCCTGGCACGTGCCCGACGACGTGAGCCGCGACGAGCTGGTCGCCGACCTGCACGCGGGCGGCGCGCGGACGCGCGAGATCCTGGCGGGCCACGACCTCGCCGCACGGGCGGCCGTCGGCGGGCGGTTCGCGGCGGACGACGAGGTGCCGACCCTCCTGTGGATCTGCTTCCACGTGCTGCAGGAGTACGCCCGGCACGCCGGGCACCTCGACGTCGTGCGGGAGCTGGCGGACGGCTCGACGGGGGAGTAGCACCTACTAACCTCGCGGGTCGCGCTACTACCTCGCGGGGACACGTACTACCTCGTGGGGCCCGGTACTACCTCGCGTCAGTCGGCCTGGGCGTGGGCGATGTGCGCGAGCTGTCGCCACACGAGCACGAGCGTGAGGCCGGCGCCGACGAACCCGAACCACATGGGCGCGGTGAGGCCCCAGTGCTCGGCGAGCACGCCGCCGATCGCGTTGCCCACGACGATGCCGCCGAACACGCACATCATGTAGACCGAGCCGACGCGGCCCTGGAAGCGGGTGGGCGTGGCGCGCTGCCGCACCGTGTTGGACACGGTGCCCCACACGAACGAGTACGCGCCGAAGACGAACAGGATCGCCATCGCGGCCCAGCCGGTCGTCGCGAGGGCGAGGGCGAGGTGGAACAGCACCTCGAGCGTCAGGCACACCTTCATGAGGGCGGACAACGACCACCGCCGCTCGAGCGAGCCGTACGAGAACGTGCCGATCAGCCCGCCGACGGCGGCGGCCGTGGTGAGCAGTCCGTACCCGACGGGGCCCATGTGCAGGTAGTCCAGCGAGTACTTCACGAGGATGCCCCACGGTGCCGCCCACGTGGCGTTGAAGACGAGGATCACCAGCGCGAGGGTGCGTACGGGCGGGTTGGTCCAGATCCAGCGCAGCCCCTCGGCGATGTCGTGCCGCACCTTGCGGGGCGTGGCCGGGTCGGCGCCGTCGGCCGGGGGTACGGGCGTGAGGACGACCTTGCTCACGAGCAGGACGGCGAGCAGCACGGTCAGCACCTGCGCGGCGAACGGCCACGCGGCCCCTGCGGCGAAGAGCGCGGCGCCGAGCGGCGGCCCGACGAGCTGGTTCGCGGTGAGGAACCCGGCCTGCAGGCGCGCGTTGCCGGTGCCGAGGTCGGCGGGCCGCACGAGCATGGGCAGCAGGGTCTGGGACGTGGTGTCGGCGAAGACCTCGGCCACGCCCATGAGCAGCATGGCCGCCAGGACGACGCCGATGTTGACGTGCCCGGTCACGATCACCACGCAGAGCGCGGCGACGACGACGGCGCGCAGCAGGTTGGCGACGATGACGAGGCGGCGCCGGTCGAGGCGGTCGGCGAGCACGCCGGCCCACAGGCCGAACACGAGCCACGGCAGGCGCTGCAGCATCGCGGCGAGCGCGACGAGCATGGCGGAGCTCGTCTGCGAGGCGACGAGGAGCGGTCCCGCGGCAAGGGCGACGCCGTCGCCGATGTTGCTCACCCACGACGCCGACATCAGCCACCGGAACCCGGTGCCCATGCGTGCGGGGGCCACCGCCTCGACCATTCTTCTCACGGGCGCCCAGCCTAGGTGCCCCGGGCAGGCGCCCCTCCTCTGATTTTCCTCAGACGGGTTGCGAGGTTCGCCCCCGTCCCTTATTGACGTCGTCCCTGCTGGGCGGCACACTCTCGGTGACAGCGCGCATCGCCCGCCCCCTGCGCGGTGCGCGCTGTCCCTTGCCGGGCCGAGCCCGGCCCGACGCCCCTTCGGACCCCCCGCCGAGGGGGCGTCAACACGCTCCCGTCCTTCGCACCCCTCGCGGGTCCCCGGGAGCGTGTGCTCCGGCGGTTCCTCGGCGCGCCGACACCGGCGCGGCGGCAGCCCGTTCTACCGTGCTGGCGTGAGAGCCGCCCGACGATCCACCGCCACGACCGCGGTCGACCCCTCTGCCGGGGCACCCGCCGCGCCGGACCCGTCCCCGCGGACGGGCGCGGACGGCGGCCCGGCGGCGGGACCCGACCACCCCGACGACACCTCCGCGCGCGACGCCGCCGGCAGCCGGTCCCCGCGACCGCCGGGCCCGTCCGGTGCCGACGGCCGCCGCGAGAGCGCGTCGTCCGCGGCGGCGGCCTCCGTCGAGGCCGCGACGCGCCGCTGGCGCGCCTCCCTGGTGGAGATGGTGGGCGGCTCGTCCCTGTCCGACGTGGGCCTGCTCGGCGAGGCGATCGTCGACCTCTCGAAGGCGCACCCGAACGGGGTCGCCGGGCTGTTCGCGGGGCGCCCGACCCGCCTGTCGAACCTGGTGCGCGAGGGCGAGGCGCTGCCCGCCGCGCGGCGTCGGGCGCGGGCGGTGGCGGCCCGCGCAGCCGAGCACGCGTCCCGGTACGGCGTCGCGCCCACCTACCTCGCGATCGGCGTCGCCACCTGGACCGAGCACGACGACGGACCGGAGGTCCCGTTCGGAGGCGGCGGGCCGCAGCGGCACGACGTCGCGGCGCTCGCGCGGGTCGCGTCGTCGGGCACGACGACGGCCGCCCCTGCGGACGGCGACCCGGCCGACGACGCCGACCGTGGCGACGGAGACGGGGCGGAGCCGGGCGCAGCACCCGCGAGCGACCAGGACGGCGCCCCGGTCACCGGGGCTGCCGAGGGCCCCGTGGCCCCGGAGGACCAGGACGCCGAGGGGCCCGCGCTGACGACGTCGATCCCCGTCGTGTCGATGGCGGCACGCGAGCCGGTCGCCGCGCCGCGCGCGACGCCGTCGGACCCCGACGCCGCGATGCCCGCCGGCCGCGTGGTGCACGCGCCGGTCGTGCTGCGACCGGTGACGCTCACCCCGCGCGGGGACGGCGGTGCCGACTACGACCTCACGCTGGAGCCGACGGTCGAGATCAACCCCGTGGTGGCGCGCACGCTGCGTGCGCACGGGGCGCTGCTCGACCCGGCGGCGCTCGCCAAGGCGACGTTCACGCTCGCCGGCTTCGACCCGACGGACGTGCTGGCGCGGGTGGCGGCGCTGGGCGAGGCCGTCCTGGACGACTTCCAGCTCGACCGCCGCGTGCTCGTCGGCACGTTCGTGCACCCCGGCCAGGCGCTCGTCGACGACCTCGACCAGCTCGCGCCGTCGCTGCACCGGCACGAGGTGGTGGCGGCGCTCGCCGGGGTGGACGACGCGGCGCAGCGGCTGGCCTCGCTGGAGCTGCCGGCCCTGCGCCGGGGCGACGCGGACCCGACGCGCGAGCGGGGCGTGGGCGACCTCGACCCGCAGCAGCGCTCCGTGCTGGACGCGCTGGCCACGGGCGGGCACCTGTTCGTCGACGCCCCCGTCGGCTCGGACGTCGCGGGCACTCTCGCCGCCGTCGTCGGCGAGGCGACCGCCGCGGGCCGCTCCGTGCTCTACGTGACCGGCCACCGGCGTGCCGCCGACCGGCTCGCGCTGCGGCTGGAGTCCCTCGGGCTGGAGAGCCTGCTGCTCGACGTGCCGCCGCACCCCACGTGGCGCGAGGACGTGACCCGACGGCTGCTGTCCGCGATGGCGAGCGAGCCGGAGCAGGTCGACGTGGACGGCACCGCGCGCGTACGTGACGCCCTGATCGGCACGCGCTCCCAGCTCACGGGATACATCGAGGCGCTGCACCAGCCGCGCTCGCCGTGGCAGGTGTCCGCGTACGACGCGCTGCAGGCGCTCGCGCGCCTGACCGCCGAGCGGCCCGCGCCGTCGACCACCGTGCGGCTCGCCTCGGAGTCGGTGCTCGCGCTGACGCCGGAGCGACGACGCGAGGTCGCCGCCGGGCTGGAGCGGGCCGCCGCCCTGGGCGCGTTCACCCTGCGACCGGCGTCGACGCCCTGGTACGGGGCGCACCTGATGACCGACGACGACGCCCGCCAGGCGCTGGTGCGCGTGGAGCGGCTGCGCGACGTGACCCTGCCGCAGCTGCGCCGCCAGCTCGCGTACACGGGCGAGGTCACGGGCCTGACGACGCCGACGACGGTGCGCGGCTGGGGCGAGCAGCTCGCGATGCTCGGCGGGATGCGCAGCACGCTCGACCTGTTCCACCCGATGGTCTTCGAGCGGACGGCGGCCGACCTCGTGCAGGCGACCGCGTCGCGGCGCTGGCGGGCCGAGCACGGTATCGAGATGGGCTGGTTCGCGCGCCGCCGGCTGCACAAGCGCGCCAAGGACATGGTGCGCCCCGGCGTGCGGGTGCCGAACCTGCACGAGGCGCTGGTGCAGGTGCAGGAGCAGCGCGACGTCTGGGCCGAGCACGCGCAGCGCGGCGGCTGGCCGACCCTCCCCGAGGGGCTCGCGTCCATCGAGGACACGTACGAGGCCGTGCGCATCGACCTCGAGGCGCTCGAGCCCGTGCTGGCGCCGACCACCCTGGGCGGCCACCTCCTGGACCTCGACCTGGACGGCCTCGCGGAGCGCCTGCAGCGGCTGGCGAGCCACGCCGACTCGCTGGCCGTGCTGCCCGAGCGCACCAGCCTGCTGCGTGCCGCGCGCGCCGCCGGCGTGGGCGACCTCGTGGACGACCTCATCGACCGGCGCGTGCCCGGCGACCTCGTCGCCGCGGAGCTGGAGCTCGCCTGGTGGTCGTCCGTCTTCGAGCAGCTGCTCGCCGGCGACCCCGTGCTCGCCGGGCAGGACGGCGTCGGGCTCGACGCGCTCGCGCGCCGCTTCCGCGACCTCGACCGCGAGCACCTCGCCGCGCTGTCCCAGCCGGTGCGCGTGGCGGCACGGGCGCACCTCGGGACCGCGATGCGCGAGGACCGGGACTCCGCGGAGGCCCTCTTCACGGAGCTCATCGAGGGCCGGCTGACGACGCTGCGCGACCTCGCGGAGCGGCACGGCGACATCCTGCGCCGCCTCCGCCCCGCGCTGGTCGCGACGCCCACCCTGGTGCCGCACCTGCTCCCCGAGCACCGCACGGCCGACGTCGTGATCCTCGACGCGGTGCAGCACGTGCCCACGGAGGTCGTGGTGCCCGCCCTCGCGCGCGGACGGCAGGTCGTCGTGGTGGGGGACCCGCGGTCGGCGTCCGGCACCAGCGTGCACGAGCTGTCCGCGCTGCTGCCCACGGTGACGCTGCAGCCGCACGAGCACAGCCGCGACCCGGAGCTGACCCGCCTGCTCGCCGCGCACGGCTACGAGGGGCTGCTGCGCCCGGCGCCACTGCCGCGCGCCGAGCCGCTGGTGCACCTCGACGTCGTGGAGGGCACCGGCATGCCGGACCCGGTCTCGGGGAGCGTGGAGAGCACGCAGGCCGAGGTGGACCGCGTGGTCGAGGTGTCGATCGAGCACGCCCTGACCCGCCCGGAGGAGACGTTCGCGATCGTCACGGTGACGGCCGCGCACGCGGACCGGGTGCGCGAGGCGCTGCTCGCGGAGGTCCGCGCCAACCCCGCGCTGGCGCCGTTCTTCTCGGGCTCGCGGCCCGAGCCGGTCGTCGTCGCGGACATCACCGGCGTGGCCGGGCTCTCGCGGGACACGGTGCTGCTGTCCGTCGGCTTCGGTCGGACGCCGCACGGCCGCGTGCTGCACCGCTTCGGTGTGCTCGGCGAGGCCGGGGGGGAGGCCATGCTGGTCGGCGCGCTGGGCGCCACCCGCAAGCGGCTGCACGTCGTGTCCTGCTTCACCGCCGACGCGCTCGACCCCGAGCGCCTCCGCAGCGCCGGCCCCCGGCTGCTCGTCGAGACGCTGGAGCTGGCCGAGCGCCGGTCCGGCGTCGCCGACCAGGTGCGGCTCGGGAACGGCGTCGACGTGGGTCGCGCGCCGGACCGCCTGCTCGTCGACCTCGGCGAGCGGCTGTGGAAGCTCGGCTACCTCGTCGAGACCGACTACGGCGCCCCGGACGGCGATCGCATCCCGCTGGTCGTGGGCCACCCCGACCTGCCGGGCGAGCTGCTCGTCGCCGTGCTGACCGACGACGCCGCCTACGTCGCGGAGCCGTCCGTGCGCGTGCGGGACCGGCAGCTCGCCGAGCGGCTGGAGCGCCTGGGCTGGGTCGTGACGCAGGTCTGGTCCGCCGCCGCGTTCCTCGACCCCGACGGCGAGGCCGACCGGGTGCGCCGGCTCGTGCAGCGCGTGCGTGACGAGCGGATCGGCACCGCCGGCGGCGTCGTGCCCCCGCGCGAGGTCGTCGTGCCGGTGCTCCCGGACGAGGACGAGCCGCCCGTCGACCTCGGCGTCGCGCCCGACGTCGTCGAGGTCGCCGTCGAGGACCTGGCTGTGGCGCCGGTGCGGAACGACGATCTCGAGACCGCCCCGATGGACGCCGCGACCGTGCTGGACGGCGATGCCGCCCCGGCGGACGGCGCGGCGGTCCAGGACGAGGCCGGGGTGGACGCCGACGACGTGACGTCGGACGAGGCGGACGCCGGGACCTCGGCCGGCGACGAGGGCGAGGCACGGCCCGAGGCCTGACAGGACCGGCGGGCGATGCCCGACAATGGTCGGGTGAGCGACTCCACCGCACCGGCCGGCCCGGCGTCCGGCACCCCGACGGGTGAACCGACCCCGCGCAAGCGGGTGCGGCGCCGTGTGGTCCGGCAGGGCACGGAGCGGGAGACGGTGCCGGGCGAGACCGCCGACGACCGTGGCGGTCACGACGACAACGACGATCGCCTGCTGCGCGACGTGCCGCCGCACTGGGGCCGGCGCTGACGACGCGGTCGGCAGGCCCCGGGGACCAGGTCTCGACGGGCTCGGCCGGCGGCGTCGGTACCGCGGGTCAGTACCGCGAGCGGCCGGACTGCGCGGCGAGCAGGTCGCGGATCTCCTGCAGCAGGACCGTGTCCTGCGCCAGCGGCTCCGGCTCCACCTCCTGGCCGCGGGCGCGGCGCTCGGCGAGCTTGTTCAGCGGCATCACGATGGCGAAGTACAGCGCGGCCGCGACGATGAGGAAGTTGAGGACGGCGTCGAGGAAGCCGCCGACCGACAGCACCGACGGGCCGATGTCGCCGTGCGCGCCGCGCAGCGTGATGTCCCAGAGGTTCGTCAGGTCGGGCTTGCCGAAGATCGCGCCGATGATCGGGTTGAGGATGTTGTCGACCATCGCCGTCACGACGGCGGTGAACGCGCTGCCGATGATGATGCCGACGGCGAGATCGACGACGCTCCCTCGCATGATGAATTCCTTGAAGCCTGCGAACATGCTCTTCACGTGATTCCCCCTGTGGTGCGGCGCGCCCGGGCGAGCCGGGCGTGGGCTGACGGTCGCCGATTCTCGCGGGGGACGCGGCGGGCTGCAACGGCGGCCGCGATCGGGTCACCGCACGAGCACCGCGCCGACGGTGCCCCACCCGGACGCGGCGGACAGCCCCGGGGCCTCGCCCTTGCTCACCGCCACGAGGGTGACGTCGGCATCCTGGGACGCCGGCGCCGCGCCCGCCAGCAGGCCGCCGTCGACCGGCTCGACGGCGTCCGGCCGCGGCAGGACGAGCGCGCGCCGCGCGAGGTAGGCGTCGTCCCGCTCGGTGTCACCCTCGTCGTCCGCACGGTCGGTGCCGGCGGCCCGCGCGGCCTCGCCGGTGAGGACCAGGTCGACGCGGTCGCCCGGCCGCAGCCAGCCGGCCGCGGTGTCCTCCAGCCGCACGGGCACCACGACGGTCCCCCGCGGGGCCTGCGCGACCACGCCGCCGCCGGGCAGCAGCCCGGGGTGGAGGGGGACCCCGGCGGGCAGCGCCGTCACCGGCGTGCGCCCGACGAGCTCGGCGGGGTCCGTGGCGACGCCGTCGGGGGCGAGGGCGTCGGCCACCGCGACGGTGGTGAGATCCGCTGCGGCCACGGGCTCGCCCGCCGGGAGCGCGCGGGCGGGGACGACGACGTCCACCGTGGGCGGCGGGGCCGGCCGCACCGCCTGCACGACGGCGGCGGCCGCGAGCCCGCAGCAGACGGCGGCGAGCACGAAGCGCACCCGCCAGAGCAGGGACCGCAGCCGGCGTGCGACCCGGCGCCGCCAGGCCGGGCCACCGGGGTCGGGCGGACGCGGGGGCCCGGACCGTGGTTCCGGGGCGCGGCGGATGTCGGGTCGGGGGAGCGTGTCGAGCGGCGGCATGCGGGCGACGCTAGGTCGCCCGGTCGCCGGACGTCGGTGCGGCGCGACAGCCTGTGGACGGCGCCGGCCTGGGGGCAGCGTCCGCGGTCGGGACCGCCGCGACGGCGTCGTCGACCGGGGACCGCCGGACGATCAGGAGGAGGCGGCCTTGGACGTGCTGGACGACCCGGACGACGAGGTGCTCGACGAGCTGGTCGAGGACGAGCCGCTCGAGGACGAGTCCTTGCCGGAGGAGCTGCCCGAGGAAGCGGACGAGCCGCTCGACGACGAGGAGCTCGAGGACGAGCCGGAGCCCTTGCCCGACCCGGACCGCGAGTCGGTGCGGTAGAAGCCCGATCCCTTGAACGTCACGCCCACGGAGCCGTACTGCTTGCGCAGCGTCCCGCCGCACTCGGGGCAGACGGTCAGCGAGTCGTCCGTGAACGACTGGTGGACGTCGAAGGCGTGGCCGCAGTCGGCACACCGGTACGCGTAGGTGGGCACGTGATCTCCTCGTGGCGGACGCCGGCACCCGCCGGGAGGGGCGCGATGCTGGCACTCAGGTGATGCGAGTGCCAATCATACGCCGGACGGTAGTCTCGCCTGCGTGTCAGCGACCGTCACCCCTGCAGAACCCGGAAACCCGTCCGAGCCCGACCCCTCCCAGGACGTGACGGAGACCGAGGAGGCACCCCGCCGGCGCTCGCGGCTCCGCAGCGCCGTCGTCGGTGTCGCCGTCGTCGTGGTGCTGGCCCTCGTGGCCGGCACGGTCTTCACCGTCGTCACGCTGCGCCGGCCGCTGCCGGACCACGAGGGCTCGCAGCAGGTGCCGGGGCTCAGCTCCGCCGTCGAGGTGCGACGCGACGCGCAGGACGTGCCGCAGGTCTACGCGGACACCCCCGAGGACCTGTTCCGCGCCCAGGGCTACCTGCAGGCGCAGGACCGCTTCTTCGAGATGGACTACCGCCGCCACGTGACGTCCGGCCGCCTCGCCGAGCTCGTCGGCGACGTCCCGGAGGCGATCGAGGCGGACAAGGTGACGCGCACCTTCGGGTGGCGTCGCGTGGCCGAGCAGGAGTGGAACCTCGTCTCGGACGAGTCGCGCGAGTACCTGCAGGCCTACGCGCAGGGCGTCAACGCGTACCTGGAGAGCCGCGACCCCGAGGAGCTCGGCGTCGAGTACACGGTGCTCGGGGCGCGCGTGGACGTCGCCGAGCCCGAGCCGTGGGACCCGGTCGACTCGCTCGCCTGGCTCAAGGCGATGGCCTGGGACCTGCGCGGCAACTACGACAGCGAGCTCGACCGGGCCCTGGCGTACAGCACCCTCGGCGAGACCGACCTGGTCGACGAGCTGTTCCCGGCGTACGCCGAGAGCGGCAACCGGCCGGTGCTGCGCAACCGCGACCTGGACAACGAGCGGCCCGCGCGGGCGTCGGGCGACGCGACGGAGGGCGACGACGCCGGTGCCGACACCGGGACCGACGCCGAGCTGACGTCGGCCCTCACCGGCCGCGCGACCGGCGGGGCCGGCGAGGCGACCGCCGCGCTGGGCGCCGCCGTCGAGTCCACGCGCAGCGCGCTGGACGCGGTGCCGGTGCTGGTGGGCCGCGGCGACGCGGCGGGCTCCAACTCGTGGGTCGTGTCCGGGGAGCACACGGAGTCGGGCGAGCCGATGCTCGCGAACGACCCGCACCTCGCGCTGTCCGCCCCCGGGATCTGGTCGCAGGTGGGCCTGCACTGCAACGAGGTCTCCGCCGAGTGCCCGTTCGACGTCGCCGGCTTCTCGTTCGCCGGCTTCCCGGGCGTCGTCATCGGGCACAACGGCGACCTCGCGTGGGGCCTGACCAACATGGGCGCCGACGTCACCGACTTCTTCATCGAGCGGGTGCGCGGCGACACGTGGCTGAAGGACGTCGGTGCGGAGCAGTGGGAGCAGCTCGACACCCGCAAGGAGACCATCCGGGTCGCGGGCGGCACCCCGGTCGACATCACGGTCCGCAGCACCGAGCACGGCCCGATCGTCTCGGACGTGCTCGAGGTCGGGGACGTCGTGGGCTCGCCCACCTCGGAGGGCACGGAGTTCGGCGAGTACGCCGTCGCCCTGCAGTGGACGGCGCTGCAGCCCGGCCGCACGGCCGACGCCGTCTTCGCGTTCGACACGGCGAAGGACGCCGACGACGTGCGCGCGGCGGCCGCGCTGTTCGAGGTGCCGGCTCAGAGCATCGTGTTCGCCACCACGGACGGGCACATCGGGTACCAGGCGCCGGGCCGCATCCCGGTCCGCTCCGAGGTGAAGGGGCCCGTGCCGTCCGACGGCACCTGGCCCCGCCCCGGCTGGGACCCGCGCTACGACTGGCAGGGGTGGGTGGACGACGACGACATGCCGCGCGCGCTCGACCCGGAGGAGGGCTTCGTCGTCGCGGCCAACCAGGCCGTGCTGCGCGACGGGGCGCGTCCCTATCTCGCGGACGACTGGGACTACGGGTACCGCTCGGAGCGCATCCGCACCCTGCTCGCCCAGCAGATCGCGTCCGGCCGGCCGTTCACGGCCGAGGACATGAACCGCATCCAGAACGACGACTGGTCGGCGTTCGCGGAGGCACTCGTGCCCACCCTGCTCGACATCGACCTCGACGACTCCTACGTCGCCGCCGGGCAGGACCTGCTCGCGGACTGGGACTACCGGATGGACGCCGACTCCCCGGCGGCCGCCTACTTCGCCGCCGTGTGGCGCAACCTCCTGCAGGAGGCGTTCTGGGACGACCTGCCCCCGAGCATGCGCCCCGACGGCGGGTCGCAGTGGCTCCTGGTGGTGAAGTCGATGCTGGACCGGTCCGAGGACGCGTTCTGGGACGACCGCACGACGGCGAACGTCGTCGAGTCGCGCGACGAGATCCTCACGCGGGCCCTGACCAGCGCGCGCCGCGACCTCACGGTCGAGCTGTCCAAGGAGCCGACCGACTGGGACTGGGGCACGCTGCACACGCTGCAGCTCGAGCACCCGGTGATCGGCGGCGAGGCGGTGCCCGGCCTGGTGCGCGACCTCGTCAACCCGGACCCGGTGAGGATGCCCGGTGGCTCGTCCATCGTCAACGCGACCGGGTGGGACGCCGGCACCGGCAGCTTTGCCGTGACGACCGGCCCGTCCATGCGGATGGTGGTCGACATGGCCGACCTGGACGCGTCGACGTGGGTGACCGTCACCGGAGTGTCCGGCCACCCGGCGTCGTCGCACTACGACGACCAGCTCGACGAGTGGGCCGCGGGGAAGACCTTCGCGTGGCCGTTCACCCGCGAGGCGGTCGAGGAGTCGGCGGAGACGCGCGCCACGCTCGTGCCCTGAGCGGCCGAGCGGCCGTCGAGCACCCGACGAGCCCCGGACGTCCCGACGTCCGGGGCTCGTCCGCGTCTCGGCTCAGAAGTCGTCCGCGAAGGCCTCGCCGTAGGCGTCGGCCCACGCGAGCTGCTGCGCCAGGTCGCCCGCGTCGACGACCTGGTCCGACCCGGCGGCGGGCGGGGTCGTGGAGTCCTCGAGCAGCGCGATGCCTGTCACGGCGGTGGCGGTCGCCGCGACGAACGCGACCCCGAGCGCCACGACCGTGCGGCCCGGGCCGCGCCACCAGCGGCGCACGACCCCGTGCGGCCCGGTCGGGTCGTCGGCCCGGGCCGGCGACGGGGCGTCGGCCGCGCCGTCGTCCCCGGTGACGGCGAGGAGGGCGTCGAGCTGTCGGGGCGTCAGCCGCTCGAACGCCTCGACGACGGCGGGCGACAGGCTCCGGCCGGCGCGGTGGTCGGCCTCCCGGAACCGGGCGAGCGCCTCCTGGTCGGCGCGGTCGAGGCGGGGCGCGGTGGTCATGGTGTGGTCTCCGAGGTCTCGTCGAGGTGGGTGTCAGCGGCCCGGCGCGCGGGTGACGACCTGCTGGAGCACCCAGCCGTTGCCGTCCGGGTCGGCGAACGACGCGTAGGTGGCGTAGCTGTCGGCGGCCGGGTGGGGGCCGGGCACGCGGTGGGCGTCCCCGGCCCAGTGGAAGACGCCGTCGGCGTCGTGCCAGAGCTCGCTCACGTCCGCCCCGCGCTCGCGGAGCTCCTCGCGGGCCGTGGCGATGTCGGTCGTGACGAGGTGCAGCCCCTGGAGCGAGCCGGGGGCGGCGTCGGTGAGGTGCTCGCCGAAGATGACGGACGCCCCGGATCCCGGGGGAGTGACCTGGACGACGCGCAGACCCCGCTCGCTGCGGAAGTCGGCGTCGAGGCGGAAGCCGAGCGCCGTGTAGAAGTCCTTCGCGCGGTCCACGTCGGAGACGGGCAGGACGACGATCTCGAGGGCGAGCTTCATGGTGTTCCTCCGTGTTCTCGGAGACCGGCGTCACCGGTCTGACTGGTGACGACCTTCCTCCGATCGCCGTCACCTGTCAAAGTGGTGATGGTCACGCGTTCCTGTCTTGCGCGGCCTGGTGTCACCTGCCAGGGTGGTGACGTGATCCATGCCTTTCCCTGCGGCACCCTCGCGCTCGACTTCGTCGGCACGCTCCGCGCACGCCGCAACGACGAGCCCACCGAGAAGCTGGCGTCCGCCGCGGGCCTCGACGCGTGGTGCGTGGAGTCGGGACTGCTGTCCGCCGCCCCGTCCTCGGGCGCGGCCGACGTCGAGCGCGCCGTCGAGCTGCGGGAGGCGGTCTACGCGCTGATCTGGGCGCGGCTGCACGACCAGGCCCTGCCCGCCGGGGCGGTCGAGACGGTCAACCGCTACGCCGCGGACGCGCCGCTGGTCCCGGTGCTGACCGACGCGGGATGGTCACGGGTCGGTGGCGCCGGGCAGGTGCTCTCCCAGCTCGCGCGCGAGGCCGTCGAGATCGTCGGCGGGGACGCCGCCGCGCTGCTGCGCGAGTGCGGGCGGCCGGAGTGCACGCAGGTCTACCTCGACCATTCCCGCGGTCGGCGCCGCGAGTGGTGCTCGATGGCCACCTGCGGCAGCCGGATGAAGGCGGCGGCCTACCGTGCGCGGCAGCGCGCGGGCGCGGGCGCCTGACCCGTCAGGCCCCGGCGACGGCGGGGAGCTCCCGCCAGCCGTCCGGTGTGACGACGGCGTGCACGGGCACGTCGTGCTCCTCGGCGGGCAGCGGGTGGGTGGCGGAGTCGTAGAGCTCCTCGGGGAAGACGAGCGCGACGACGGGCACGCCCGGGCGGCGGATCTTCAGCAGCCGGTCGTACCAGCCGCCGCCCTGGCCGAGGCGGACGCCGCGGTCGTCGACGGCGAGGGCGGGCGCCACGACGACGTCGGCCTGGGTGATGGCCTCGGCGCCGAGGGCGGGGCCGCTCGGCTCGGGCGGCCGGCCCGGGGCGCGCTCGAGCAGGTCGTCGGGCCCGGCGTACTCGGCCCAGTCGCGGGCCAGGCCCGCGCCGAGCACGGGCAGGAGCACCCGGGCGCCGCGCGCGGCGAGCTGCTCCAGCAGGACGTGCGTGCCCGGCTCGGTGGGTCGCGAGACGTAGGTGGCGACGACCGCGGCGTCGCGGACGGCGGGCACCGTGGCGAGGACCTCGGCGAAGGCGTGCGCGGCCTCGTCACGCAGGCGCGGGGAGCGCTCGGCGCGGTGCGCGCGGATGGCCCGGCGGAGCTCTTCCTTGGCGTCCGCGGCCTCCATCCCGGCGACGACGGGGTACGGCTGGTGTGCTCTCGATCCGTTGCGGTCGCCGTGCATGGGGCCATTGTGGCAGGGTCCCGTCCGGGGAGTTCCCGGCGCGCGCCGGAGACGCCGAGAACGGCTCCGGCCCGCGGGCAGGGGTGGGAGCGTCGGGACGGAACGAGGTGGCATGACGCACAAGCTCGCCCGCGGATGGGTCGTGTCCCGGCCGTGGCCGGTGACGCTGCGCGAGGACGGGCCCTCGGGCACCGTCGTGCTGCGCCCGCTGCGCCGCAAGGACGGCCCCGAATGGTTGCGCCTACGATCGGCGAACGCGAGCTGGCTCGAGCCGTGGGAGGCGACGTCGCCGGGGGAGCGGCCCGCCGTGTCGACGTTCGGCGACTACCTGCGGGCACTGTCCACCCAGGCGCGCGCGGGCACGACGCTGCCGTTCGCCGTCGAGCTCGACGGCGCCCTGGTGGGGCAGCTCACCGTGTCCCAGATCGTCTACGGCTCCCTGTGCTCCGCGAGCATCGGGTACTGGGTGTCGCGCGAGGTCGCGGGTCGTGGCGTCATCCCGACGTCGGTCGCCATGGCGGGCGACTACTGCCTCGCCGTGCTGGGGCTGCACCGCATCGAGATCAACATCCGCCCCGAGAACGCCCCGAGCCTGCGGGTGGTGGAGAAGCTCGGGTTCCGCGACGAGGGCGTGCGCGAGCGCTACCTGCACATCCAGGGCCGGTGGCGCGACCACCGCACCTTCGCCCTCACCACCGAGGACGTGCCGGAGGGCCTCCTGGCCCGCTGGCAGCGGGTGCGCGACGGCGACTGACGCCGTCCCGCGGTCCCCGGACCCGCGACCCGACCACGGACACGCCGCGACGGCGTGCGTCGGCGGCGTCGTCGCGTCCCCTACCGTCGTGACGTGGAAACGTCGGCGGCAGGACTCGCGGTGCTCGCGCTGTTCGTCCTGTGGCTGGGCTTCTGGGTGCCGCACCGGCTGCGGCACCGCCAGCAGCTGCAGGACGCGCGGGTGGACGACAGGTTCTCCGGCGGGCTCCGGGTGCTGGCGGTGGCGGGCGCGGGCGGCACGCGCGGGGTGACGACCCCGACCGGCGGCGCGACGCCGCTGCTGGTGCCCGGCACGTCGTCGGAGGGCGGACGAGGGGAGCGACCGATGGGTCTGGACGACGACGGGGGCGCGTCGCGTGCCCTGACGGCCCCGCGCGCCACCGGGGAGGCCGACCGACCCCGCGAGTCCCGCCTCGCCCTGCTCGAGCAGCGCGCCGCGAGGGCGCGCCGTCGGCTCCTGCTGACCGTCCTCCTGCTGCTCGTCACGGTGGGCGGCTGGATCGTCGTCGGGCTCGGCCTGGTCGGCTGGTACGCCGCGGCCGCGCCCACCGCGCTGCTGCTCGTCGTGCTGGTGCTGGGCCGCGTCGCGGTGCTGCAGGCCCGGCGCGCCGACGCGCGCTGGGTCGCGGAGCGCAAGAAGGCGCAGCGGCAGGCGACCGAGGCCAGGGCCCTCGCCAACGGCGGACCGCACGCGCCGCGCAACCGCCCCCGGGTGACCGGCCACGCGGTGCGCCCGTCGGCGACGCACACCCAGCTCATCCCGCGCGTGGCTGCCCCCGCCGACCAGACCTCGGCCCGCGCCGTCCCGCGCACGACGCGGCGCACCGAGCCCGCCTCCCCGAGCGCCCGCGTGACCGTCCCCGCCGACGACGCGCGCGGCGAGGAGAGCGCGGAGCCCGAGCCGGCCACGCGCCGCCGCGCCGCCGGTTCGTCGGAGCGCCTGGTCTTCGACGTCCGCGCCGACGAGCGGCCGCCGGCGCCGGAGCCGGTCGTCGTCGTGGACCCCGGGGAGGGCGGCGACGCCGTACCCGCCGGGCCGCCGCCCGTGGGCAGCGAGCCGTGGGAGCCCGTGCCCGTCCCCCTGCCGACCTACGTCACGAAGCCGGCGGCGCCTCGGCGCGAGCCGCGGCCGCTCCCGACCGTGCGTGCGGGCCGTGCGCTCCCGGCAGGCGAGGCCGGACGCGGTGCGGCCCTGGCTGCGACCGTCCGCGCGACGCTCGGACCGACCGCGACGCCCGCCGGGGCTCCCGTCGCGGAGCGGGCCCCCGGCACCCTGGACGCCACGTCGTCGACCGCCGACGCGACGTCGGACCTGACGGCCGTCGACGAGCCGCGGCCGCGCACCGAGACCCTCGGGCTGCCCCTCGACCAGATCCTCGCGCGCCGTCGCGCGGCGGGCTGAGCCGATTTGGCGACCTGCCGTCACGGGGTGCTAATGTTGGCACCGCTCTCGGGGCTATGGCGCAGTTGGTAGCGCGTCTCGTTCGCAATGAGAAGGTCGGGGGTTCGAATCCCCCTAGCTCCACCGAAGGCCGAAGGCCGCCGCACCTGGTGCGGCGGCCTTCGTCGTTCCCGGGCGCGTTCGGACGCGTCCTGGGTCAGGCCGTGCGACGCGACAGCAGCGCCGCGACGAGGAAGCAGAGCGCCCCGACGAGCGTCCCGGCCTGGTCCCACCACGCGCTGAGGTAGGTGCCCGTGGACGGCTCCACGTACGCCCCGACGGCGGAGGCGGCGAACGCCACGGAGCCGACGGCGTTGAGCCAGGTGCCGTGCCAGGTGCGCGCGTCGAGGTCCCACAGGTGCCCGCGGTCGCGGGTCGCGACGATCGCGAACGCGGACGAGATGAGGAACGCGACCGAGCCGTACGCGTCGGGCTTCCACCCGGCGCCGAGCCGAGCCGGGTCGTCGACCGCGGCCGCCAGGGCGGCGACCGTGCTCACGTTGAAGCACACGGTGCCGACGAGCTGGACCGCGGCGGCCCACCAGTCCCACCGGTCGGCGGGGTGCGTGCCCGCGCGCGGCGGGCGGCGGCCGCTGAGGCTCAGCTGGACGAACGCGGCCGCGGTGAAGAACACGGACCCGACGACGAACGTGACGCCCGCCCCGACCGCGCCCACGGCGTCGGCGTACGGCGGGAGCGCCCCGACGAGGAAGCAGGACGACCGACGGCGAAGCCCCACGCCTCGCGGCGCAGGCGGCGTCGCGAGGTGCTCGGGTCGGCGCGGTCCGCTTCGGACACCTCAGCAGACTAGGAACCGTCGCGCGCGACCTCAACCGCCCGGACGCAGTTCACCCGGCGGGAGGGCTCACCACGTACGTCGCACGGTCGCCTTGCCGCCGGTGACGAGGCTCCGGGGCGGCACGTCGTCGGCGACGACGGACCCGGCGGCGATCACCGAGTCCCGCCCGATGGTGACGCCCGGCAGGACGGTCGCGCCTGCGCCGATCCACACGTTCTCCTCGACGTGGATCGGGCCGCCGGTGAGCCACACCCGCCGGTCGTCGGTGTCGACCGGGTGGCCCACGGTGATGAACGTGACCCGCGGCGCCACCATGACGCGCTCGGCCAGCCGGATCCCGGCGTAGTCGAGGAAGGTGCAGTTCTGGTTGACGAACACCCGGTCGGCGAGGTCGAGGTTGAGGCCGTGGTCCGTGTAGAAGGGCGGGTAGATCGTCGTCCTCGGCGGGACGGGACGACCGAGGATCTGCTCGAAGAGCTCCGCCTTGCCCGCCTCGTCGTCGAACGGGAGCACGTTGAGGCGGGAGGTGAGCTCGGTGGCGCGGAGCACCCGCTCGGACATGGCCCGGAACTCGGGGCCGTGGATGCGCAGGAGGAGGTCGCTCGGCATGCCTCGATGGTGCCGGGCGGGTGCGACATCTCCTGCTCACGACGTGCCGGGAGCGGCCGGTCGCGGTGCGGCGCCGAGCCGCACGACGGCCGTGCGGTCGTCGACGCGGACGGCGTGCGCACGGACTCCACGCTCGACGGACTGCGCCGGCCGCTCTCCGCCGCGCAGCGGCGGCAGTACGCGGAGATCATGGCGCCGCTCGCCGACGCCTGACCTGCACGGCGCCCGAGGCCGGGCCGGATCGCGCCGCGCGCATGTGACGAGGTGGTGGAAGTCGTCGACCAGCGGTCGGTGGATGCGCAAAGATGAGGGGCGTGCCCCTCCGGAACGTCCGATTCGTCCTGCCCGCCTTCCTGACCGGTGCACTCGCCCTCACCGGCTGCGCGGCCTCGCCGCCCGGCGAGACGGCGAGCCCGTCGACGGGCGCCCCGGCGGTCGCGGTGCGCGACCTGTCCACGCACACGGTGCTCCTCGACGCGGCCGACCCGGTCGAGCTCGCCCTCACGACGAGCCAGACGGTCTTCGCGCGCTCGGAGGTCGTGGTCCTCGCGGACGCGGACGACGCGGGAGCGCGGGAGGCCCTCGCTGCCACGGCGGTGGCCGTGCACGCCCCGGCGCTGCTGGCGGACGACGCCGGGACGGGGGTCGCCGAGGAGCTCGAGCGGCTCGGCGCGCGCGCGGCGGTCGTGGTCACGGGCGACGCGCGGGCGGAGGACGCCGCCGCGGATGCCGCGGACGGCACGGACGCCTCGGGCGCTGCCGACGAGGGCGCCGAGGCGGAGCCGGGCGCGGCAGCTCGCCAGGTCGCGGACGCCGCGGGCGTCCAGGCGATCACCGCCAGCCCCGACGTCGCCGGCGGGGAGGGCGACACGGGCGACGGTGCGGGCCCGACGCTCGAGGACGACGACCTGGAGGATCTCGTCGACAGCCTCGACTCCCTGCTCGGCGGGGGCCCGGGGGCGTCCCCCTCCGCGTCCGGAGGGACGGAGGGGGCGCCCCGCCTGCTGCGCGAGGTGCTCGCGCTGGTCGACCCGCAGGAGGGGCAGGAGGCCGCGATCGCCTCGCTGCGCGCGGCGGGGGCCGTGACGACCGAGGTGCCCGGCGGCGACCTCGCGTCCGCGCGCGTCGTCGAGACGGTGGACCGCGCGCAGGCGCTCACCGTCGTCGGGGTGGGGCGGTCGTTCGGCGACGCCGGGACCTTCGCCTGGCGCGTCGCGGCCGCGGAGCGGGCGGCGCTGCTGCCCACCGGGTCGCAGCACCTGCTGCCGGCGCGCTACGTCGCGGTCGACGGGTCGGTCTGGGACGAGCCCGCGTCCGCCGTCGCACGGGCGCAGGCCGCGGCCGCCGCCTACGTGCCGGGCGACGACGCGCCGGACGACGCCGCCGACGCCCCCGTCGTGCCGACGCTGGTGCTGCCGGTCAGCGCCACCGCGAGCGGCCCGGGCGAGGACGGCGACTGGGTGACGCAGGAGGACGTGGACGCGCTGCGCCCGCTGGTCGACGCGGCGCGGGACGCCGGGGTGTACGTGCTGCTCGACGTCGGGGCCGGGCCGGCACCGGTGGTCGAGCAGGTGCGCGCGGCCGAGCCGCTGCTGCGGACGCCCGGGGTGGGGGTCGCCCTGCACCCCGAGTCCCGGGTCGGGGACGGTGCCGCGACGACGTCCCACCAGATGACGGTGGACGAGCTCGACGACGTGACCACGTACCTGGCCGACCTCGTGGCGCGGGAGGGCCTTCCGCCGGCGCTGCTGGTCGTGCACCAGACGCGACCCGAGTCCGTGCCGGACCGGTCCCTGCTGCGCTCGGTGCCCCAGGTGGAGGTGCTGGTCCTCGCCGACCTGACCGGCGGCGCCACGACCGGCGAGTGGGTGTGGAACCAGGTGAGCGCCGACCTGCCCGACGGCGTGCACCTCGGGTGGTCGGGTCCGGCGGCGGGGGCGGCGGGGGCGGCGGGGGCGGTCGTCCCGACCGACCCGGCGCCGGTGCTGATCGCCACCTCCTGATCGCCACCTCCTGGCCGTCGCGTGCGGTCCGGCGCCGTCGGACGGCGTCGTTGACAGGGGTTCGATCGATTCGGCAGGATCACTAACGTAACGTTTCGATCCTCCGTCGGCGCCGACCGGGTGCCGTCGACCCGCGCCCCTGGAGACCGATCATCGTGCTGTCCCTGATCCCGTGGCCCACCGTCGTCGACGGGCAGGACGCTGCCCCGCTCGCCCTGGACGTCGCCCGCCTGGTCGCCCCCGACGACGCCCTCGCCGTCGTCGCCGCCGAACAGCTCGAGGCGGCGGGCGTGCGCGTCGTCGACGCGGGGTCCGCGGCGGACGGCGCCACACCCGTGGTGCTGCGCCTCGACGACGCCGCCGGACCCGAGGGCTCCGACAGCCCCGAGCGCTACACGCTGCGCGTGACGACGGCGGGCGTGGAGGCCACCGCTCCGGAGCCGGTCGGCCTGCTGCACGCGGTGCGCACGCTGCGCCAGCTCGTCCCCGCCGCCGCGGCGGGCGGCGCGCGCGAGGTGCCCGCCGTGGTCGTGCACGACGCGCCGCGGTACCGCTGGCGCGGGCTGTCGTTCGACGTCGTGCGGCACTGGTTCGGCCCCGAGGACATCCGCGCCGTGGTCGACCTGGTCGGTGCGTTCAAGCTGCGGGTGCTGCACCTGCACCTCACCGACGACCAGGGCTGGCGGATCGAGACGCCGTCGCGCCCCGAGCTGGAGAAGGCGTCCGACAGCCAGGTCGGCGGCGGCACGGCCGGCTTCCTCACCGTCGACGACTTCCGCGAGCTGCAGGAGTACGCGGCGGCACGGTTCGTGACGATCGTCCCCGAGTTCGACATGCCCGGGCACATCAACGCGGCCACGCAGGTCTACGGGGCGCTCACCAAGGACGGCCTGCCCACCGAGCCGTACGAGGGCATCGAGGTGGGCTTCTCGCGCCTCTGGTTCGACAACCCGGCGACCGAGCCGTTCCTGCGCGACGTGATCGGCGACGTCGCCGCCATGACGCGGGGCGACTGGGTCCACGTGGGCGGCGACGAGGTCCACACGATGGAGGTCGAGGAGTTCGCGAAGTTCGTCGAGCTCGCCGCGCGGATCGTGCGGGACCACGGCAAGACGCCGATCTTCTGGCAGGAGGGCGCCCGTGGCCCGGTCGAGCCGGGCACGCTGCTGCAGTACTGGGAGCCGAAGGGCGAGGAGTTCGCACGCTTCGTCGCGGCGGCGCACGCGGGCGCGCGGTTCATCATGTCGCCCGGCAACCACGCCTACCTCGACATGAAGTACACGCCCGAGCACGAGCTCGGCCTGCACTGGGCAGGCTACGTCGAGCTGCGCGACTCCTACGAGTGGGAGCCCACCGCCGTCATCGACGGCCTGCCCGCCGACTCCGTGGAGGGCGTCGAGGCCGCCGTCTGGACCGAGACGATCACCACCCGCGACGAGCTGTTCTCCATGCTGCTGCCGCGACTCGGCGCGGTCGCCGAGGTGGCCTGGACCGCGCCCGAGCGCAAGGACTGGGAGGCCTTCCGCGCCCGCACCGCCGCACAGGCCCCCGCCTGGCGCGCCGGCGGGTGGGCGTTCCACCAGACCCCGCAGGTCGACTGGCCCGCCGCCTGAGCGGGACACGGGACGGGGCGGCGGTCAGGCCCCGGGCCGCACGGACTGCCGGAGGAACTCGAGCACCGCCGCGACGCGGTGGTTGGCTCCCTCCGGCAGGTCCAGCCGCTTGTAGATGCTGGTGAGGTGGGCCTCGACCGCCTTGGGCGTGATGCCCAGCTCCGCGGCGACCGCGCCGTTGCCCCGCCCCTCCGCCACGAGCTGCAGCACCCGGAACTGCGCCGCCGACAGCAGCGCCAGAGGTGTGTCCGACCGGGGCACAGAGCGGCTCACCAGCACAGGATCGATCACGACCCGCCCCTGGGCCACGGCGGACAGGGCCCGCACGAGCTCACCGGGCTGGGCCGACGACCGCTTCGACAGGTAGCTCCACGCCGTCGGGGCGCCGGCGCTGATGGAGCGCACCAGGGCGAGGAGGTTGTGGCTGGACACGAGCAGGATCCGCAGCCTCGGGTCCCGCTCCTGCAGCGCGCGTCCCAGCGCGATGCCGTTGCCGTCCTCGAGCTCGATGTCGAGCATGGCGACGTCGGCCGAACCCGGCGGGATCGCCGCCAGCGCGGTGGCCTGACCCGCGGCGTCGGCCACCACCTCGATCCCGGGCTGGGCGCGGAGCAGGGCCAGGACGAGGCCGCGCATCATGGCCTCGTCCTCGACGACGGCGACACGCAGCGGGCGACGGGCGGCGCTCATCGCCGGCCGTCCGGCTCGGACGAGGGGTCGCGCACCGGCACCCGGGCGGCGAGCCGGGCGCCCCCCAAGGGCGACGGGCCGAGCGTGAGGTCCCCGCCCCGCCCGCGCGCCCTCGCGCGGAGCCGGCCGAGCCCGGAGAGCGTCGGGTCGTCCGTCAGGCCCACGCCGTCGTCGTCCACGGTGAGCCCGGCCGTGCTGCGACCGGAGGCGTCCGTCTCTCCGCTGACCACCACGTCGATGACGCCGGCCTTGCCGTGCAGCACGGCGTTGCTCACCCCCTCCTCGACGATGGAGAACAGCATGACCCGGTCCGCCGCGGGCAGCTCGTACCCGGCCACCAGCGCGTCGGCGACGCCCTCGTAGCGCACGTCCATCCGGACCGACGGCGGCAGCCGGTCCGCGAGGAGGAGCAGCGCCGCGGACAGGGCGAAGTCGCCTGCCGGCGGGTAGAGGGCGTGCGCCGTGGCCCGCACCTCGGTCTCGCGGAAGTCGTCCAGCCGCTCGGAGACCTCCTCGAGGACGAGCGCTGCGCGCTCCTGCCCGTCGCGGCGCAGGTCGTCGCGGATCGCCTCGACGTCCCGGATCGCGAGGACGAGCCGCTGCTGCAGGCCCCCGTGCAGGTCGCGCGAGACGTCGCGCCGCACCCGCAGCTCCTCCTTCTCGGCCTCGATGCGGGCGAGCTCCGTCCGCTGCGTCTCGAGGAGGTGCCGACGCTCCTCCTCCCGGATGCGTTGCCGTGTCCCCACGTAGAAGAGGGCGACCGAGATGGCGAAGCACGCCTCGGCCGCCGCGAGGAGGGTCTCGGCGACCAGGAACTCCGCCGTGGCGCCGCGCGGGAGGCCGAGCGAGATGGCGGCGGTGCGGACGACCCCGATCCCGAGGCTCAGGCAGACGACCAACGTGATCCGCAGGGCGCGCGACCGGTGCAGGATGCGCAGCCGCGCGAGCAGCGCCGCCGAGAGCGCGCTCGCGACCGTCACCCCGGCGACGAGGAGGAGGGCGAGGCGGGCGACGAACGCGAGCCTGGCCCCGCCCAGGAGCAGGTCGCCGCCGTGGCTGACCGGAGCGATACCCTCGATCCCCCACAGGGCGAGCTCGACGGCGGGAACGGCCGCGATCAGGGCGACGGCCGACACCGCGACGATCATGAAGACGCGGCGCTCGGCTCGATCGACGTCTCGGACCACGCCTCATCGTCGACAGGGGGGTGCGTGCCGGCAACCCGAGGGGCGGCCGATCACGCGCGGACGGCCTGGATCACCAGGTTGTCCCGCGCGGGCCCGGCGCTGCCCGCGCGCTGCAGGCAGGTGAGCACCACGAGGCGGTCCTCGCCGCCGGGGCGATGGCCCCAGACGTCGGGCGACGCGGCGGCGGCGGCCTTGCTCAGCACCTCGGTGCGCTCCACGACGTAGACGACGCCGTCGACGCGGAGCTCGTCGCCACGGGCGACCGTCACGGCCGGGTCGCGTGCCCCGGGCTCGAAGAACGCGTTGCCCGGCGCGCGTCCGTCCCGGACGGCGTGGACGGCCACGATCCGGGGCCGGGACCCCTCGGCGGTCGTCCGGTCGGGGTCGCGGACCTCGAACGCCTCGGTGAGCGAGGGCGGGTCGAGGGCCCCGCCCGCGGCGGCCATCGAGGTGAGGGGGACGTCGAGACCCTGGGCCGGAGCCTCGAACCGGCCGGCGGTCGGGCGCAGGTCCGCGTGCGCGACGTCGGGCTCGGCGTCGAGACGGACGCACCGGCCGTCCAGGTCGCGCAGGGCGGCGACGCACGTGTTCTCACCCTGCAGCCCGAGCCAGGTCACGGCCGCCGCGCCGCCGAGCGACAGCACGACGACCGCGCCCAGGAGCACCCGCACCCATCGCCTCACTCGGGCACCTCCTGGGGTGCTGCCCGGTGACGGCGCAGGGCCCGGGCGGCGCCGGCCGCGGTGAGCGCGAGCGCCGCGCCGACGAGGAGCCACCAGGGCGGATCGGCGGGGAGGGCTGCTCCGCCCGTGCGGGCGACGAGCCCGCTGGTGCCGGCGTCGCCGGTCACCGCGCGGGCGGTGCCGGTGTCGTCATCGCCTGCGCCGCGATCCGTGGGACCGGCCGCGGTCCGGTCGTCGCCGGGGTCCGCGCCGGGGCCGGAGTCGCCCGGGGCCTCAGGGGCGGGGGTGTCGCCGAGGATGCGGAGCAGGAGGTCGAACGAGAAGACGCGCTCGCCCACGAAGGCGCGGTTGCCGCTGGTCGCCTCCACGGGGAAGTCGTAGTCGACGGGGATGTCGACGGTGGCCCCGCGGCCCAGGGCGACCTCGTGGATCACTGTCCGGCGACCCTCCAGCTGCGTGGCGGGGACACCGTTGACGGTCAGGTCGTCGTAGAACGGGTCGTCGACCCAGCTCGCGTCGTCGGGGTCGCGGAAGGCGACGGCGTCGACGACGCTCGCCGTGAGCGTGCCGGCGGTCGGACCGTCGTTGCGCACCCGCAGCACCGCCCGGCCGGCGTCGCCCGGGACGACGACCACCTCGCCCAGCAGAGAGCCGTCGACGAGGATCGCGTCTCCCGGCGTCACGTCTCCGGTCAGGCGGACGAGCGGCGTGCCGTCGGTGTCGTGCTCGGGGGTGACCGGGCTCGCCACGTCCGCGCTCGCGATCCCGGCGGTCGCGGCGGCCGCGACCACGGAGGCCGACGGTGCGACGGCCGCGGTGGCGGCGAGCACCACGGTGAGCGCGAGGGCCCTGGTGCGGTTCCTGGTCATCACGATGCTCCCTGGTCTCGGTCGGTGGTCGGCTCGGTGCGACGGCGGCTGCGGCGCGAGCGGTCGGGGGTCACGACCGCGACGACGCCGTAGAGGATGAGGCCGACGGCGGCGACCTTCACGGCCGTGGGCGCCCACGAGGCGTTCGTCAGGTGGCCGACCGCCGGGATCGAGTACAGGACGCGGCCCTGCACCTGGTCGGCCACGATCGGGTCGTCGTCGGCGCCGTTGGCGTCGCCGCGGGTGGTGAAGCCGGCAGGCTCGCCGTCGCCGCCCCACACGAGCCCGACGACCCGGTGGGTCACCAGGGTGGGGTCGCCGGAGACGGGCTGGAAGGTCAGGACGTCGCCCACCTGGACGTCCGCCGGGTCGACCGGGCGCACCACCACGACGTCGCCGGGCGAGAGCGACGGCTCCATGGAGCCGGTCAGCACCGTGAGTGGGGTGGCGCCCATGGCCTTGGGGACGACCACGGCGGCTCCGGCCAGCGCGAGCAGGGCGACCATGACGGCGCCGAGCGCGACGGACGCGACCCTTCCGAGGATGCGGCGCGGGCGCCCGGTGGTGCGCGGCCGGCGGGCGGGGGACGACGTGACGTCGGTGGCCGGGGCATGCCCGGTGCCGGCGGTCATGACGCTCTCCCCTCGAACCAGGCGCGGACGTCGTCCAGCGCGATCCCGTGGGCCTCGGCCCACTCCTCGACCTCGGCGGGGAGGTCGTCCGGGTCGACGGCGGCCTCGTCGAGGCCGGCTCCGTCGAGCAGGTCGAGCAGGTCGTCGGCCCACTCGGGCTCCGGGTCGGCGGGCTCCGGCTCGGCGGGGGCGGTCTCCGTGGGCTCAGGCTCGGCGGGGGTGGTCTCCGTGGGCTCGGGCTCGGCGGGGGTGGTCTCCGTCGGCTCGGGCTCGGGGTTCGGCTCGGGCGCCGTGGTGGCGCCGTCCGGTGCGTCGGCAGGGTCGGCCGGCCCGGTGCCGGTGGCCTCGTCCGAGGCGTCGGTCTCGGCCGCGTCGCCCGACCGGGCGTCGTCGGCCTGGGCGCGCGGGGCCGCGTCGACCTCGACCCCCAGCGAGCCGCTCACGACGTCCGGCGCGGGGGCTGCCGCGTCGTCGCTCCACAGGCGCTCGCGATCGTCCACGGACTCGCCCGTCCGGACCTGCCACAGGTCGGCGACGAGCTCGCCGTCCTCCAGCCGGAGGCCCTGGTAGGCGTTCCCCGCCCCCGGGTCCATCGCCACGGTGAGCGTCACGGTGAGCGCGCCGACGGCGTCGCGCGGGAGCTCGACGGGGACGTCGGCCTCCCCGTCGAACCGGAACGCGCCCTCGGCGTCCAGCGTCCCGGTCGCCACCGGGGCGCCGTCCTGCTCGACCACGGCCGAGATCTCGAGCACGTCGAGCAGCAGGCTGTCGCGCCAGGCGGGGACCGCGAGCCGGAGGACCGCGTCGAGGTTGTCCCCGCGCAGCGACGTGCCGAGGTCGTAGGTGGCCGTGAGCTCGCCGTTCGGCTCGATCGCGCCCGGGTCCCCGGGGTCGCCCGCGGCGTCGAGCGTGACGTCGAGGTCCCCGGCCGCGAGGGCCGCGGCCAGGACGGGCGCCTCGTCCCGCCAGGCCGCGGTCGTGGTGCCCGTCGCTCCGAGGAGGAGGACGACCGCGAGAGCTCCGGCGGAGAGGCTGGCTGCGCACTTCATGGAGAGCCTCCTTCAGAGGGTCTGCAGCGGTGCCGCCGTCGCGCCCCCGGGCCCGCGGCGATCGCCGGGCCCGGGTGGCGTCAGGTGGCGAGAGCCCTCAGCGGACCTGCTCCAGCCTCACGGTCATGTCCAGCAGAGCCGCCTCGGTGCCCGTCAGGTCCTGGCGGGAGATCTCGCGCGGCAGGTTCCCGAGGACGAACACCTGCAGCTCGTGCCCGCCGGCTCCCGGGACGTGCAGGTCGGTGGCCTCGGACACGTCGTGGGCGCCACTCATGACCTTCCCCTCGCGGTCGGTGACGAAGAACTTCAGGCCGAGCCCCTGGGCGAGCTCGCCGTCGAGGGGGGCGCCGTGCACGGAGAGCCGTGCGTCCATGTTGTCGCCCTCGGTGTGGGCCATCACCCGGGTCCGCCCGAGGACGAAGTCGCCGGGCACCGCCTGCCACATGCCGAGGTCGACCTGGTGGCCCACGACGTCGCTGGTGCCGGCCCCCGTGCCGTCGGCGTCGAGGTTCCGGAACTCGGTGGTGACACCGATCGGGAGCGACTGCTCCTGCCCGAGCCAGTTCGTGTCCCAGCGCAGCGCCTGGCCGACCTCGCCCGCCAGGTCCTGGACGTCGCCGCGGTCGGGGGACACGTCGAACCACTGCGTCTCCTCCGCCACCACCTTCAGGTGGCCGGCGCGGATGACACCCCCGGCGACCTGCCCCTCGTCGTGCCAGAGGGCGAACGTGCCGCCCGCGCCGAGCAGCAGGGCGGCCCCTGCGACGCCGGCGACGATTCCCTTGGTCTTCGTGTTCATGATGAGCCTCACCCTTCGTGCGGTCGCGTTGCGTATCGCGCGAGGGTGCTCCCCGTGGAGATCTTCTCCGTCGTCCGGTGACTCGCCGTCGCAACGGTCCCCAGTCTTGGCGGCGCACGGGCGTGGTCTGACCACTGCTAGGGGAAACCCCAGTGCCGTGGTGGCGGAGGGCCGGGGCTCCTAGATCCAGGACTCCAGCCGCATGACGTTCTGCCAGTACGAGTACGGCACCTGCATCCCCGTCCACAGCGGGTAGAAGATCGCCGACACGGCGAGGATCACGACCAGGACGGCGATGATCGTCGCCACGGCGAACGAGCGCTCGCGGCGTCGGCCCTCCGTGCGCTCCAGCGCCACGACCATCGGATAGACGAGCGTCAGCACCACGAACGGCGTGAAGACGATCGAGTAGAAGGTGAAGATCGTCCGGTCGCTGAACGGCGGCGCGTAGGCGAACCAGGGCAGCCAGCCGGCGGCGGTGCCGCTCAGGACGGCGAGGGCGCGCCAGTCGCGCAGCCGGACCCCGAGCCAGATCGTCGCGACGATCGCGACCGCGCCCAGGAACCACAGCAGCGGGTTGCCGAGCGACGTGACGGCGCGGGCGCAGGCCTCCGCGGCGTCGGCGGGGCAGGTGCCCTGGCCGGGCGACTCCTTCTCCCAGAAGAACGACGTGGGCCGCCACTGCACGATCCAGCCCAGCGGGTGCGACGCGTACGGGTGGTCGGAGGAGAGCCCCGTGTGGAAGTCCCACATCTGCTGGTGGTAGTGGAGCAGGCTACGCAGCGGGTCGGGCAGCCAGGTGACGCCCTCGCCGGGATGCTCGGCCGCCCACTGCCGCAGGTAGGCGCCCTGGTTGACGAACCACGACCACCACGACGCGACGTAGACGGCGGCCGCGGTGGGCACGATCGTGAGGAAGGCGGGGACGGCGTCGACGACGAGGGAGTCCTCCCACCAGCGGCCGACGCCGGCGGCGCGCCGGGCCGCGAGGTCCCACAGCACGGAGAGGATGCCGAAGACGGCGACGAACCACAGGCCCGACCACTTGGTGCCGCACGCCAGGCCGAGGCTGACGCCCGCGGCGAGGCGCCACCAGCGGAAGCCGAGGCGGGGGCCGTACCGGGCCACGGTGCCGCCGGCGTCGAGGATCTCCGCGACCCGGCCCGCGAGCCGGCGCCGGGCCTGCTCGCGGTCCATCACCAGGCAGCCGAACGCGACCAGCACCCAGAACATGAGGAACTGGTCGAGCAGGGCCGTGCGGGAGTGCACGATCGCCTCGCCGTCGACGGCGAGCAGCAGGCCCGCGACGATCCCCATCGTGGTCGACGCGAACAGTCGCCGCGCGATCCGCACCAGCAGGAACACGGCGACGATCCCGATGATCGCGCTGGACAGGCGCCACGCGAACGAGCTGGTGGCGCCACCGCCGGCCTCCATGCCGAGCCAGATCATCCACTTGCCGATCGGCGGGTGGACGACGTAGGCGGCCTTGTCGAGGTAGGTGAGGACGTCGCCGGCCTCGAACGCCGGGTTGGGCTCGTCGGGCCACTGCGCCTCGAAGCCGAGGCGGCCGAGCGTGAACGCGTCCTTGACGTAGTAGGTCTCGTCGAACACCAGCTTGTGGGGCTGGCCCAGCTGCCACAGCCGGGCGACCGCCGCCAGCAGCGTGACGACGATCGTGCCGAACCAGCCCCAGAACCGGTCGCGGCGGCGCAGGTCGAGCCGGACGCGCCGGGCGCCGAGGAGCCGTTCGAGCAGCTTCGCCTGGGTCGTGCGGCCGTCGCCGTCGGCGGGCGTCGGGGACGGCGAGGCCGCCGGCGCGCCGGGGAACGCCGGCGGCGGGTCCGCGTGCGCCTCCGGCGAGCCGTCCGTCTCGTGCGTCCCGTCCGGGGTCGTGTCCGCGCGGTGGCGGGCGTGGCTCGGGGGCGTGCCCGCGGGCGCGGGATCGCCGGTGGTGGTGGCGTCGGCGTCGGGGGCGGTCACCGGGTCATCGTAGGGGCCGTGCGACGCTGGTCACCATGACCTCCGAGCCTTCCGCCGTACCCGCTGACGAACGCCGTCCCGCCCCGCGCGCCGAGGTCGGCGCGGTCGTGCTCGCGGCGACGCCCATCGGGAACGCGGAGGACGCGTCGCCGCGGCTGCGGCGGCTGCTCGCGGAGGCCGACGTCGTCGCCGCCGAGGACACGCGCCGCCTGCACGCCCTGGCCGCGCGCCTGGGCGTGACCGTGGCCGGGCGCGTGACGTCGTACCACGAGCACAACGAGGAGGCGCGCGCCGACGAGCTGCTCGACGTCGTCGCGGACGGCGGCACCGTGCTCGTGGTGTCCGACGCCGGCATGCCCGCGGTGTCCGACCCGGGCTACCGCGTCGTGGCCCGCGCCGTGGAGCGGGACCTGCGCGTGACGGCGGCCCCCGGGCCGTCGGCCGTGCTCACGGCGCTCGCCCTGTCGGGGCTGCCCACCGACCGGTTCACCTTCGAGGGGTTCGTGCCGCGCAAGGCGGGGGAGCGGTCGCGATGGCTCGGCGCGCTGGCCGCGGAGCCCCGCACGATGGTCTTCTTCGAGGCGCCGCACCGGATCACCGACACCCTGCACGCCATGGCGGACGCGTTCGGCGCCGACCGGGCCGCCGCCGTCTGCCGCGAGCTGACCAAGACGTACGAGGAGGTGCTCCGCGGCTCGCTCGCCGACGTCGTCGCCGAGGCCGACGCCCGCGCGGCGCACGGCGACGGGCTGCGCGGCGAGATCTGCGTCGTCGTCGGCGGCGCGCCCGCGGGCGCCGCGCCCAGCGTCGAGGACCTCGTGCCCGAGGTGCTGGCCCGCGTGCGGGCGGGGGAGCGGCTCAAGGCCGCCGTCGCCGACGTGGCCACCGCGGCCGGCGTGCCCAAGCGCGACCTCTACGCCGCCGCCCTGGCCGCGAAGTAGCGGCCGACCAGGTCGGCGGTCGGGCGGCGGTCAGATGGCGGTCGAGGGGGACAGCTCGACGCCGGCGTCGGCGAGCTCGGCGCGGGCCTGCTCGCCCTGCTCGGGGCTGACAGGGATGGTGAGGTCGGTGAGCACGCGCGTGGCAAGGCCCAGGCCGACGGCGTCGAGGGCGGTGCGCTTCACGCAGTGCGACTCGACGAGCCCGACGACGTCGACCGCCTCGACGCGCGCGTCGCGCAGGGCCTGCTCCAGCGTGCGCCCGTCGCCGTCGGTGCCCTCGAAGCCGGAGTAGCCGTGGGCGTACTGGCCCTTCTTCACGGACACGTCGGGGCCCAGATCGGCGAGGGCGGGGTGCAGCTCGGCGTTCGGCGTGCCGGCGACGCCGTGCGGCGGCCAGGAGTCGACGAAGTCGGGGTGGTCGCTGAAGTGGTCGCCCGGGTCGACGTGCCAGTCCTGCGTCGTCACGACGATCTCGTACCGGTCGCGGTGCGCGGCCGCGTAGGCGGCGACGTCCTGGGCGACCCGGTCGCCGCCCTCGACGGCGAGCTCGCCGCCCTCGCAGAACGTGGGCTGGACGTCGACGACGATCAGGGCACGGACGGGGGCGGGCCGGGCGTCACTCATGGTGCCAGCCTGCCACGACGCGCCGAGGTCAGGGGTTGCCACCCCCGTCCGTGAATCCGCCGCCGTCGAGGTAGCCCATCCCGAACGCGTCCGCGGAGCGCCGGTTGCGCATGTCCTCGCGGTCCGGCTCGAGCCGCGGGTCGGCGGCCCAGGAGGGTGGGCGCCGCTCGGAGGGATCGAGCGGTGGCAGCTTCTCGCGACGGTGGAACATGGTCCTGAGCCTTCCGCTGATCTTCATGACGACTCCTTCGCCGAACCGCAGCCCCGAAAACCGCTCGTCAAGCGTAGGTCGTGAGTCGGTCGGGTGTCGACGACCGTCACCCGGGGCATCGGGCGGAGGAAGGGCGTCAGCAGCAGCCCCCTCCGGCGGAGCCGGGGCGGTAGAGCGGCTGGACCGTCATGGTGCCGGCGGCCGGCCGTCCGCGCTCCTCGACCACCGAGAGTCGCGCGAGGACCGGTCGCTGGGCGGGCGGGGCCTCGCCGTCATGCCGGAACAGGCGCCGCAGGCGTTCGGTGATCGACATCGCAGTCCCCCCTTGACCGGTTCTTGGGGGAGAGCATGCCAGCCCGGCGGCGGGGTGTCGACGGCGGCGGCCGAGCGCAGCAGGATGGGGTCATGAGGCGCCATCCCTCCCGCCGACCGGTGGTCGTCGTCCTGCTCGTGGGCCTCGTGCTCCTGCCGGGGGCCTGCGGTGGCCCCGGCGACGACGACGGTCCCGACCCGTCGACGCGGTCGTCGTCCGTGGAGCCGGAGCCGCCGCGCGGCACCGGCCCTGAGGCGTCCGCCTCGCCGGCAGCCACCCCCGAGGTCTCGGTCGAGACGATCGTCGACGGCCTCGACGTGCCGTGGGGCCTCGCCCCGCTGCCGGACGGCACGCTGCTGATCAGCCTGCGCGACGAGGCGCGGCTGGTGGTCGTGGACCCCGACGCGGGCACGACGACGGACGTCACCGGCCCCGGCGCCGACGAGCTCGCCGCGCAGACCACGCCCGACGGCGAGGGCGGGCTGCTCGGCGTCGCGCGCGACCCGGGCTCGGGCGACGTGTTCGTCTACCGCACCGGCGCCGACGACAACGCGGTGCTGCGCGGCGCGCTGGACGGGACGGTGCTCGGCGGGCTCACGACCGTCCTCGACGGCATCCCGCGCGCCGGCCACCACGACGGCGGCGGCCTGGCCTTCGGTCCCGACGGGTTCCTCTACGTCGGCACCGGCGACGCGGGCGACGGGGAGGCCTCGCAGGACCGGGCGTCGCTCGCCGGCAAGATCCTGCGCGTCACGACCGACGGCGACCCGGCGCCCGGCAACCCCGACCCCGGCTCGCCGGTCTGGACCTTCGGCCACCGCAACGTGCAGGGCCTCGGCTGGGACGCGTCGGGCCGGATGTTCGCGAGCGAGTTCGGCCAGAACACCTGGGACGAGCTCAACGAGATCGAGCCGGGCGGCGACTACGGCTGGCCCGACGTCGAGGGGCCCGGCCTCGAGGGGCAGCCGCAGGCGGGCGACGGCACCGTCGCTCCGGTCGCGTGGTGGCCCACGTCCGACGCGTCCCCGTCCGGCCTGGCGGTGACCGACGACGCCGTCTATCTCGCCGGCCTGCGGGGGGAGCGGCTGTGGCGGGTGCCCTTCGGCGGCACCGCGTCCGCCGCGGACGAGGGCGGCGACGAGGCCGGGCCGAGCCCGAGCAAGGACGCCGTGGACGCGGACGGGAGCGTCCGGCCGCTCGGCGAGCCGCAGGCGCTGCTCGCGGGCGAGCTGGGCCGGCTGCGCAACGTCGCCCCCGTCGAGCCGGGCGGCGGCGACGCGGACGGACTGTGGGTGCTGACCAACAACACCGACGGCCGCGGCTCGCCGCGCGACGGCGACGACCGCCTGGTCCGGGTCACGTTCGGCTGACGCGGCGGGCCCGACCGGGCCGCGGACCGCTCGGACGCGTCGTCGTCCGGGCCCTTAGAATCGCCCGCATGACCCACATCCTCTCGGCCGTGGCGTGGCCCTACGCCAACGGCCCGCGGCACATCGGCCACGTCGCCGGCTTCGGCGTTCCCTCCGACGTCTTCAGCCGGCACATGCGGATGGCGGGTCACGACGTGCTGATGGTCTCCGGCACGGACGAGCACGGGACGCCGATCCTCGTGCAGGCGGAGCAGGAGGGCGTGACGCCGCAGCAGCTCGCGGACCGCTACAACCGGGTCATCGTCGAGGACCTCACGTCGCTCGGCCTGTCCTACGACCTGTTCACCCGCACGACGACGCGCAACCACTACGCCGTCGTGCAGGAGATGTTCCGCACGGTGTACAAGAACGGCTACATGGTCGAGAAGACCACGATGGGCGCGATCTCCCCGTCCACCGGCCGCACGCTGCCCGACCGGTTCATCGAGGGCACGTGCCCGATCTGCGGGTACGACGGCGCGCGCGGCGACCAGTGCGACAACTGCGGCAACCAGCTCGACCCGATCGACCTGATCAACCCGCGCAGCCGCATCAACGGCGAGACGCCCCAGTTCGTCGAGTCGAACCACTTCTTCCTCGACCTGCCGGCGCTCGCCGACGCGCTGGGCGACTGGCTGCGCACCCGCACCGGGTGGCGGCCCAACGTGCTGAACTTCAGCCTCAACCTGCTCGACGACATCCGGCCTCGCGCCATGACGCGCGACATCGACTGGGGCATCCCGGTGCCGCTCGAGGGCTGGGAGGAGAACCCGACCAAGCGGCTGTACGTGTGGTTCGACGCCGTCATCGGGTACCTCTCGGCGTCGATCGAGTGGGCGCGGCGCACGGGCGACCCGGAGGCGTGGCGCGCGTTCTGGAACGAGGAGACGGCCCGCTCCTTCTACTTCATGGGCAAGGACAACATCACGTTCCACTCCCAGATCTGGCCGGCCGAGCTGCTGGCCTACGACGGGAAGGGCTCGCGCGGCGGCGCGCCGGGCCCGTACGGGACGCTGCAGCTGCCCACCGAGGTGGTCAGCTCCGAGTTCCTCAACGTCGAGGGGCAGAAGTTCTCGAGCTCGCGCGGCGTGGTCATCTACGTGCGCGACATGCTGGCGCGCTACCAGCCGGACGCGTTCCGCTACTACGTGGCGGCGGCCGGCCCGGAGAGCCAGGACGTCGACTTCACGTGGGACAGCTTCCTGCGCCGCACCAACGACGAGCTGGTGGCGGGCTGGGGCAACCTCGTGAACCGCACCGCGAGCATGGTGCACAAGAACTTCGGGCAGGTCCCGACGCCGGGCGAGCTGGCCGACGTCGACCGCGGCGTCCTCAAGGCGACGTCCGAGGCGTTCGGCACCGTCGGTGGGCTCATCGGGTCCAACCGGCAGCGCGCGGCGATCGCGGAGGCGATGCGCGTCGTCGGCGACGTCAACCGGTACGTCTCCGAGACGGAGCCCTGGAAGCTCAAGACGGACCCGGACCGGCTCGCGACCGTGCTGCACACGGTCACGCAGGCCGTGAGCGACTGCAACACGCTGCTCAGCCCGTTCCTGCCGCACTCGGCGCAGCAGGTGCACGAGACCATCGGCGGCACCGGCACCTTCGCGCCCCAGCCGCGCATCGACGAGGTCACCGACCTCGACGACGACTCCCGGCAGTACCCGGTCATCACGGGCGACTACGACTTCCCCTCCTGGGAGTCGCGACCCGTGACCCCGGGCACCGAGATCGCGAAGCCCACGCCCGTGTTCACCAAGCTCGACGACTCGATCGTCGAGGAGGAGCTCGAGCGGCTGCGCGAGAAGGCCTGAGGGTGGCGCGCAAGCGCGAGCGCGGGTTCCCGGCGGAACCCGCGCCCCTGCCCGTCCCGGTCGCCGACAACCACACGCACCTCGACGCGATCGCGGGCGTGCTGCCGGACGACGTCCCCGCACCCCGCGTCGGCGAGCACCTCGCCCGCGCCGCGGCGGCGGGCGTGGACCGCGTCGTGCAGGTGGGCTGCGACCTGCCCGGCATCGACTGGACGGTCGACCTGCTGGCCGCGGGGCACCCGGGCGTGCTCGCCGCCGTCGCGATCCACCCGAACGAGGCCGTGCTGCACGCGGGCGTCCGCGAGGTGGGCCCGGACGGGCTGGAGCCGGACCCGGCGCCGCACCACGCCGTCGCGCTCGACGACGCGCTGGCCCGCGTCGCGGAGGTCGCGCGGGCGCACGACCGCGTGCGCGCGATCGGCGAGACGGGCATGGACCTGTTCCGTACCGGCCCGCGGGGCGAGTCGGTGCAGCGCGAGGCGTTCCGCGCGCACGTCGCGCTGGCCAAGGAGCTCGGCCTGGCGCTGCAGATCCACGACCGGGACGCGCACGCGCAGGTGATCGACGTCCTGCTGGCCGACGGCGCCCCCGAGCGCACCGTCTTCCACTGCTACTCGGGCGACGAGGAGATGGCCGCCCTGGCGGCCGAGCACGGCTGGTTCCTCTCGTTCGCGGGCCCCGTGACCTACCCGAAGAACGACCACCTGCGCGGCGCGCTGCGGGCCGTCCCCCTCGAGCTGGTGCTGGTCGAGACCGACGCGCCCTACCTGCCGCCGCACCCGTACCGCGGCCAGCCGAACGCCCCGTACGTCGCGGCGCACACCGTGCGCGCGATGGCGGACGTCCTCGAGCGCCCGCTGGACGAGGTGTGCCGCGAGCTCTCGGCGACGTCCGAGCGCGTGTACGGCACGTGGTGAGGGATCGGTGAGCGGTCGGGGTCTTCCCCCCTGGTCACGGTTCCGTTACGGTCTGGTGCTCGTGCGGAGGTCGAGGGCGGAGCGGGCGTCGGACAGGGCGACGGCTCCGGCGTCGACCCCTCGCCGCGGCGCCCTCACCGGGCCCGCGCGCCACGTCGTGCACGGCACCGTGGTCCTCGCGCTGGTGGGCGGCACGGCCGCCGTCACGCAGGTGCACAAGACGATGACGATCGACTACGACGGCCACGTCGCGACCGTCGACTCGTACGGCGCGTCGGTCGCCGACGTGCTGCGCTACCACCACATCCCGCTCGGCCCGGACGACCTCGTGCAACCGGCGGCGTCGTCCGCGGCCGCGGACGGCGGCCAGGTCGTGGTCCGCTCGAGCCGCGAGGTGACGGTCGAGATCGACGGCGAGGTCACGACCTTCCCGACGACGGCGCACACGGTGGGCGAGCTGCTCGCGGCGCTCGGGCCCCGGGGGGCGGACGCCGTGACGTCGGCGTCGCGCACCGCGGCGCTGGACCGGACCCCCGTGCGGGTGTCGACCACGAAGACCGTGCAGGTGGCCGTGGACGGCCTGGTGCTGCCCATCCGCACCGCGCAGTCCACGGTGCGCGACGTCCTGGCGACCGCCGGTATCACCCTCGGCGAGCACGACCGCACGTCGGTGCCGCTCGGCGGGGCCGCGGTCGACGGCATGCTCGTCATGGTGAGCCGCGGGGACACCGACGCCGACCGGAAGACCGAGGTCATCCCGTTCGAGACGACGAAGGTCGAGTCGGACGAGCTGCCGAAGGGGTACGAGGTGGTGCGCACGGCCGGCGTGCCGGGGGAGCGCGTCACGACCTACGAGGTGCGCACCCTGGACGGCGCCGAGGTGCAGCGCACCGTGGTCGACCGCGAGGTGACGCGCGAGCCGGTGGACGAGGTCGTCGTGGTGGGCACGCTCGAGGTCTCGACGGCGAACCCGGACCCGGGCTCCGCGAAGGCGATCGGCAAGGCGATGGCCGCCGAGCGCGGCTGGGGCGACGACCAGTACGCCTGCCTCGAGAAGCTGTGGGACAAGGAGTCCGGCTGGCGCTGGAACGCCGAGAACCCGTCCAGCGGGGCCTACGGCATCCCGCAGGCGCTGCCCGGCACGAAGATGGCGACCGCCGGCTCGGACTGGCGCACCAACCCGTCGACGCAGATCGAGTGGGGCCTGGGCTACATCTCCGGCCGGTACGGCACGCCGTGCGGGGCGTGGAGCCACTCCATGTCGGTCGGCTGGTACTGATCCCCGCCCGCCGACGCGGATATTGAGGACGCGCGGCGACCTCTGTGAGACGGCTCACGCCGTTCGTCCGGACTTTCCGGGCACGACGGGACGGAACCGGGCATCTCTACCATAGCCAGGCTTGGCCGATGATCACGATCCGGTTACGGTCTTCGGAGCCACCGGATCGACCACGCCCCGACAGCCAGCCGGGACCCCGCCGTCGTGACCGGACCGCACGACGACTGGACCTGTGTGAACCCCTCGAACGAGACTCCCCATTCCTCGGCCGAGTCGATGCCCGAGGCTGGGCCCGACGCAGCAGCCGCCTCCACGACGACCGCCACGCGCCGTCGCCGCCGGCTCCCGCTCATCGCGGGTCTCGCCGCCGGCGCGCTCGTCGTCGCGGGAGGTGCGGCCACCGCCTACGAGAGCGCGCGCAAGAGCGTGACGCTCGACATCGACGGCGAGACGCGCACCGTCGAGACCTTCTCCGGCTCCGTCGCCGGCCTGCTGGACGCCCAGGGCGTCGAGGTGGGCGAGCGCGACGCCGTCACCCCCGACACGGGCGCCGCCCTGCGCGACGGCTCGCAGGTCGTGGTCCGCTCCGGGCACGAGCTCACCGTGGACGTCGACGGCGAGCAGGACGACGTGTGGGTCACCGCGCTCGACGCCGAGGAGGCGCTGCGCGGCCTCGACGCCCGCGGCTCCGACGTCTCCCTCGTCGCCTCCCGCTCCGGCGACCGCGCCTCGCTGCCGCTGCAGCTCGACGCCGACCAGCCGGTCGCCGTCGTCGCGGACGGCACCACCACGGTGGTCGACGACGGCTCCGTCGGCCTGGAGGCGATCCTCCAGGGCCTCGGCCTCACGGTCGACGACGACGACCATGTCTTCGTGGAGCGTCAGACCGCCAAGGCGGACGGCGACCCGGCGGTGCGCATCGTCATCGAGCGCGTCGAGACGAAGAAGGTCACCAAGAAGGTCGCGGTGGACCACAAGTCGCGCACCGAGAAGGACGCCGACCGCTACGCCGACCAGGGCAGCAAGGTCGCCCAGGAGGGCAAGGACGGCGAGCGCACGCTCACGTACCGCGTGACCACGGTCGACGGCGACGTCGTCGCCAAGAAGAAGCTCTCGGACAAGGTGACGACCAAGCCGGTCACGGAGGTCGTCGTCGAGGGCACCAAGGAGCGCCCCGAGCCGGAGCCCGAGCCCGCGCCCGAGAAGACGTCCTCGTCCTCGTCGTCGTCCGAGTCCTCCGACTCGTCGAGCGGCTCGACGTCCAAGGCCACCGGCTCCGCGCCCGCGGGCGTGTGGGCCGACCTCGCCCAGTGCGAGTCGGGCGGCGACCCGGCGACGAACACCGGGAACGGCTACTACGGCCTGTACCAGTTCTCCGCGGAGACCTGGCACGCCATGGGCGGCTCCGGCCTCCCGTCGGAGAACTCGGCCGCCGAGCAGACGCGCCTCGCGCAGAAGCTGCAGGCGCAGTCCGGCTGGGGCCAGTGGCCCGCGTGCGCGGCCAAGCTCGGCCTGCTCTGACCTGACGCCGTCGGGCCTCGTGCCCGCCGACGTGACCGACCGCCCGGGACGGCACCGCCGTCCCGGGCGGTCCTGCGTCGGGGCTCCCTGCGCCCCGGGCGGGCTGTGGGTCTCGTCACGACGCCGCCGACGAATTAGGTCTCCGATAACGAATCGGTTACGGTCGGGTGTCCCGCGTGCGAGCCGTGCTCGACAGGTGTATGCGACGCGGGCCCCTGAACCGCCGGATCGGTGGGTCGGAACTCGGCGCCCTCGGGCGCGGGGCCGGGAGCGAGGCGCGAGCGCGCCGCCCCGGTGCGTGACGGGCCGCCGGCCCGCCGCCGGCCACCGTGCCCGGACAGCACGACGACTGGACTCTCGTGACCCGCTCTCCCCAGACCTCTCCCGTGCCCGCCGTGCCGGACGCCGACACCGTCGCTCCCGCCACGACCCGCAGCCGCCGCCGCTGGCCGTTCCTGGCCGCGGCGACCGCCGCCGCGGTCGCCGTCGCCGGTGGCGCCGTCGCGTACGCGGACGCCCGCAAGACCGTCACGCTCGACGTGGACGGCGACGTCAAGACCGTGACGTCCTACTCCGGCTCCGTCGACGACCTGCTCACCTCGCAGGGCGTCGTCGTCGGCGACCGCGACCTCGTGACCCCGGCCGCCGACGCCGCGCTCGAGGACGGCTCCGACGTCGTCGTGCGCTCCGGCAAGGAGCTCAGCCTGCAGGTGGACGGCGAGGACACCGACGCGTGGGTCACCGCCCTCGACGCCGACGAGGCGCTCGACACCCTCACCGCCCGCGGCGGCGACGTGCGCATCGTCGCCTCCCGCGACGGCGAGCGGGCCTCGCTGCCCGTGGACGTCGACACCGACGGCCCGGTGGCCGTGGTGCACGACGGCACGACCGACGTGGTCGAGGACGCGGAGGACGTCGAGGCCGTGCTGGCCGAGGCGGACGTGGAGCTCGGGAAGCGCGACCGCGTGCACGTCACCGACGCCGCCAACGGCGAGGTGAAGAAGCACGTCGCCGCCGCCGTCGCGGACGAGAAGAAGCAGGCCGAGAAGCAGGCCGAGAAGGACGGCGCGCAGACCGAGCAGGTCGCCGCCTCCGAGACCCCCGCCTCCGACACCCCCGCGGCCGCGACCGAGGTCGCCACGCCGCAGGTGGCCGTCGTCGTGCAGCGCGTCGAGACCAAGAAGGTCACGACCACCAAGGCCGTCGACCACAAGACCACGACCAAGAAGTCCGCCGACCGGTACTCCGACGCCGACGCGAAGGTCGTGAAGAAGGGCAAGGACGGCGAGCGCACGATCGTCCACCAGGTCACCACGGTCGACGGCAAGGTCGTGAAGAAGACCAAGGTCTCGGACGAGGTCACCACCAAGCCCGTGACCCGCGTGCTGGTGAAGGGCACCAAGGAGCGCCCGGAGCCCGAGCCGAAGACGCCGTCCTACTCCGGCTCCACCCGGTCGATCGGCAAGCAGATGGCCGCCGCGCGCGGCTGGAGCGGCTCGGAGTGGACCTGCCTCGAGTCGCTGTGGACGAAGGAGTCGGGCTGGAACGCCTCGGCGGCCAACCCGTCGTCCGGCGCCTACGGCATCCCGCAGTCGCTGCCCGGCTCGAAGATGGCCTCGGCCGGCTCCGACTGGCAGACCAACCCCGCCACCCAGATCGAGTGGGGCCTCGGCTACATCGCGGACGTGTACGGCACGCCGTGCGGCGCGTGGGGCCACTCGCAGTCGGTGGGCTGGTACTGAGCCGCCCGTCCTGAGTCGTCGGCCGCGGGCCGACGAATAGACTCGCCCCCATGACGAACACCCCTGGCGCCCTGCTCGGCCCTGCGGAGATCCGCGAGCTGGCAGGGCGCCTCGGCGTCCGCCCCACCAAGCAGCTCGGGCAGAACTTCGTGCACGACGGCGGCACGGTGCGCAAGATCGTCCGCGCGGCCGGGCTGCGACCGGGGGAGCGGGTCGTGGAGATCGGCCCCGGGCTGGGGTCGCTGACCCTCGGCCTGCTGGAGGCCGGGGCCTCCGTCGTCGCGGTCGAGATCGACCCGGTGCTGGCGGGCCAGATCTCCGAGACGGTGCGCGAGCACGCCCCCGCCGCTGACTTCGAGGTGGTGCCCGCCGACGCCCTCGAGGTCACCGAGCTGCCGGGCGAGGCGCCGACGGCGCTCGTCGCGAACCTGCCCTACAACGTGGCCGTGCCGGTGCTGCTCACGTTCCTGCAGCGGTTCCCGAGCCTGGAGCGCGTGCTCGTCATGGTGCAGGCCGAGGTGGCCGACCGGCTCGCCGCCGGCCCCGGGTCGCGCACGTACGGCGTGCCGTCGGTGAAGGCCGCCTGGTACGCCGACGCGCGCCGGTCGTTGAACGTCAGCCGGCACGTGTTCTGGCCGGAGCCCAACGTGGACTCCGCCCTCGTGGCGCTGGAGAAGCGCGAGCCCCCCGTCACGACCGCGACGCGCGAGCAGGTCTTCGCCGTCGTCGACGCCGCGTTCGCCCAGCGCCGCAAGACGCTGCGCGCCGCCCTGTCCGGCACGTTCGGCTCCGGCGCCGCCGCCGAGGAGGCGCTGCGCGCCGCGGGCGTCGACCCCGGCCTGCGTGGCGAGCGCCTCGAGGTCACGGACTTCGCGCGGATCGCCGAGCAGCTTCCGGTCGCGGCGGGCACGGTGGACGCGTGACGCATCTCGCCGCCGCCCCGTCGCCGTCCGTCCGGGTCCGCGCGCCCGGCAAGGTCAACCTGTCGCTGCGCGTCGGCGCGCGGCAGGCCGACGGATACCACCCGCTGTCGACGATCTTCCAGGCCGTGGCGCTCTACGAGGAGGTGACCGCCACGCAAGTGCCGGAGGGCGCCGGCGTGACGATCACCGTGGACGGCCCGCAGGCCGAGCTCGTGCCCGTCGACGGGACGAACCTCGCCTGGCGTGCCGCCGAGGCCCTGGCGACCCAGGTCGGCGTGGCGCCGGACGTGGCGCTGCACCTGGCCAAGGGCGTGCCCGTCGCCGGGGGCATGGCGGGCGGCTCCGCGGACGCCGCGGCCACCCTGGTGGCCTGCGACGCGCTGTGGCAGACCGGTCTGAGCCGCGACGACCTGGCGACGCTCGCCGCGGATCTCGGCTCGGACGTCCCCTTCGCCCTGCTGGGGCACACCGCCGTCGGGACCGGGCGCGGCCACCTGCTGACGCCCGCCATGACCCGCGGCGAGTTCCACTGGGTGTTCGCCGCCCAGGCCGAGGGTCTGTCGACGCCGGCCGTCTACGGCCGGTTCGACGAGCTGGCCGGCCCGGACGGCGCCGCCGACGAGCCGGGGCTCGACGAGGACACCGGGCTGATGCAGGCGCTGCGCGCCGGCGACGCCCATGCCCTCGGGCCCGCCCTGCACAACGACCTCGAGGCCGCGGCGCTCTCCCTGCGCCCCGAGCTGGAGCGCACCATCGCCGTCGCGCGGGAGGCCGGCGCCCTGGGGGCGTTCGTCTCCGGCTCCGGCCCGACCGTCGCGGCGCTCGCCCGGTCGCGCCAGCACGCGCTGGCGGTCGCCGCGTCCTGGACCGCGGAGGGCGTCGCCGACTCCGTGTGGTGCACCTCCGGCCCCGCGCACGGCGCCCGCCTGCTTCCCTAGTGCCTCGGCATCAGAGGTGCTTGGCCAGCCAGGCGAGGGTCGGGGCGAAGCGGTAGCCCTGGCCGCCCTCGTGGCGGTTGTGGGGGTAGACGTCGATCGCCGTGTCCGGTGCGGTCTCGCCCAGCGCGCCCCACTGGTTGTACGCGGCGTAGACCGTGGACGGCGGGCAGACGTCGTCGCGCAGGGCGGTCGAGAACAGCGCGGCCGCGCGGGCGCGGCGGGCGAACGAGACGCCGTCGAGGTAGGAGAACGTGCGCCAGACGGCGTCCTCGTGCTCGCGGTGCACGGACAGGTACTGCGTGATCTCGCCGTACGGGAACGCGTCGGAGATCTGTACGGCGCGGCGGTAGTGGCACAGGAACGGCACGTCGGGCACGGCGGCGGCGACGTCGGGCACCAGGCCGGCGACGGCGATCGCGATGCCGCCGCCCTGGCTCGTGCCGGCGACGGCGATACGCGCGGGGTCGATCCCCTCGACGCGGCGCGCGGCGTCCACGGCGCGCACGCCGTCGGTGAAGACGCGCCGGTAGTAGTGCTCGTGCGGGTCGAGGACGCCGCGCGTCATGAAGCCGGGGGAGGCGGGGCCGCTGCCCACCGGGTCGGGGGTGTCGCCGCCGTGGCCCCAGCCCGAGCCCTGGCCGCGGGTGTCCATGACGAGGTGCGCGTAGCCCGCGGCGGCGAGGCCCAGGTGGTCGTGCGCCAGCCCGCGCCCGCCGCCGTAGCCGACGAACTCGACGACCGCCGGCAGGGGGCCGTCGGCCGCGGCGTCGTGGCGCGCGGGGCGCGTGAGCCATGCCTTGACCGGCTGCCCGTCGAAGCCCGGGAACGTCACGTCGTCCACGACGAGCTCCGTGAGGCCGGTGTCCGCGCGCTCCAGCGTCGGTGCGTCGTCGTGCGCGCGGGACTCGACGAGGGTCTGCTCCCAGAACGCGTCGAAGTCGGCGGTCTCGTCGATCTCGGGCACGTACGCCTCGAGCTCGGCGACGGGCAGGTCGAACTGGGCCATCGGGTTCCTCCGGGGACTTCCTGCGGGGCCACCGCGGCGGCGCGGTGTCGGGCTGCACTGTAGCGGGCCGGCAGGCGGCCGTGGAGAACGTTTCCCCGCGCCGGACGTCTACGCTGCGACCAGTCGGACGGGCGAGGTGAGGACACGGTGCGACGCGGGACCAACCTGCCGCGGGTGGGCGACTTCAACCAGATGGTCGTGCTCGACCAGGTGCGGCGCGCGCCCGACGGCACGAGCCGCAGCGAGCTCGCGGCGAGCACCGGGCTGTCCCTCCAGGCGGTGTCGAACATCGTGGCGCGGCTCATCGCGCTGGGGTACGTCGTCGAGGGGGAGCGCCGGGCCGAGGGCCGGGGCAAGCCCCGCACGATGCTCTACCTCGAGCCGCAGGGGGCCTACGCGCTGGGCGTGCACATCGACCCGGTGGTGGTGACGTCGGTGCTCGTGGACCTCGACGGACGCACGGTGGAGAAGGTCGTCGAGCCGACGCCGGCCGGTCCTGAGGCCGTGGCCGGGGCCGTCGCCGCGGCGGCCGGAGCGATGCTCGACCGGGCCGGCGTCGAGCGCTCTGCCGTCCTGGGTCTGGGGGTGGCGGCGCCGGGGCCGGTGGACCTCGCCGCCGGTGCGGTGATCCGCCCGCCGCTCCTGGACGGCTGGGAGGAGGTGCCGGTGCGCGACCTGCTGGCCGCCGCGACGGGCTTCGACGTCGTGCTGGACAAGGACGTGTCGGCGGCGATGGTGGCGGAGCTGTGGCGCGGCAACCGGATGCTGCGCGGCACGTCCCTCTTCTTCTACACGGGCTTCGGCGTCGCCGTGGCGGTGGCGCACGACGGCGAGCTCCTCGCGGGATCGTCGCGCAACGCCGGCGAGGTCGGCCACCTGATGGTCGACAACGACGGCCCGCTGTGCGACTGCGGCCAGCGGGGGTGCATCGGCGTCTCCGCCGCCCCCGCGACGCTCGTCGCCGAGGCTGTCGCGGGGGGCGTGCTGCCGGCGGGCACCCCGGCGTCGACGCCGGCGGAGCTCGACGCGGCCCTCACGACGCTGTGCCGGGCTGCGGCCGAGGGCGACGCGGCCGCCGCGGGGATCCTCGCGGCGAGCGCGCGACGGGTCGCGCGCGGGATCACCGTGGTGGCCGACCTCGTGGACGCGGGGGTCGTCGTCTTCGGCGGCCCGGCGTGGGCGCGGCTGGCCCCGCACTACCTTCCCGTCGTGCGGCGGGAGCTCACCCTGCAGGCGACGCTGCGCGAGGTGCACGCCGTCGAGGTGCTGGGCTCCGCCGTCGGCGACCACGTCGGGGCGGTGGGTGCGGCGAGCCTCGTGCTCGACGGGCTCTTCACCCCGCGACCCTCCGGCCTCGTGAGCGCTTGACAGCATTAACTCAATTCGCTTGAGTTATTCACGTCAGCCGGCCCGGCGTCGTCGGGCCACTCATGTGGGCAAAGGAGCAGCATGCGACTGGCACGAACCCTTGCCGCGGGATCCGCGGTCACGGCGCTCGTCCTCACCCTCGGAGCCTGCGGCTCGGGGGACGGCGAGGGCAGCAGCGGGGACGCGACGATCAAGATCGCGTACCAGAAGTTCGGGAACTTCACCCAGGCCGACGAGCTGTTCAAGGACGTCAAGGCCGAGTACGAGAAGGAGAACCCGGACGTCACGATCGAGCTCGTGCCGATCGAGGCCAGCCAGAACGACTACTTCACGAAGCTCGCGCTCATGAACCGCGCGCCCGGGACGGCGCCCGACCTCATGTACGAGGACACGTTCATGATCAAGTCGGACGTCGAGGCGGGCTACCTGCTGCCGATGGACGACTACCTCGCCGACTGGGAGGACTGGGGCCAGTTCGTCGACCAGGCCAAGCAGGCCGGGCTGGGCGACGACGGCAAGACCTACGGCGTCCCGATGGGCACGGACACCCGCGGGCTGTGGTTCAACAAGGAGGTGCTCGCCAAGGCGGGGCTCCCCGAGGACTGGGCCCCGAAGACCTGGGACGAGCTGCTCGAGGCCGCCCGGGCGATCAAGAAGGCGGACCCCGACGTCATCCCGCTCAACGTCTACTCGGGCAAGCCGATGGGCGAGGGCGCCACGATGCAGGGCTTCGAGATGCTGCTGTACGGCACGGGCGGCACGCTCTACGACACCGACGCCTCGAAGTGGATCGTCGGGTCGCAGGAGTTCGTCGACTCGCTCGACTTCATCAGGACGATCTACACGGAGGGCCTCGCCCCCACGCCGCAGCAGGCGCTCGACCCGAACGTCGGCAACACGGTCTCGGCCGAGTGGCTGCCGAAGGGCAAGCTCGGCATCTCGCTGGACGGCTCGTGGATGCCCGGCACGTGGCTCGAGGAGGGCACGGCGCCCTGGCCCGAGTGGACCGACGTCATGGGCACCGCCGCGATGCCCACCCAGGACGGCCAGGCCCCCGGCGCGGTGAGCATGTCGGGAGGCTGGACGATGGCGATCGGCGCCGGGTCGAAGAACCCCGACGTGGCGTTCGACGTGCTGACCCACGCGCTCGACAAGGAGAACTCGCTGCGGTTCGCGATCGACAACAGCCAGATCGCGGTGCGCACCGACGTCGCCGAGGAGCCGTCGTACTCCGAGGCGAACCCGACGGTGCCGTTCTTCTCCGACCTCGTCGAGGTGACGAACTTCCGCCCCGCCACCTCCGACTACGCCCAGATCTCCAACGCGATCCAGGTCGCCATGGAGTCGGTGATGACCGGGCAGCAGACGCCCGAGGAGGCCGCCGCCGTGTACGACGAGGCCGTGGTCGCGCAGGTCGGCGAAGAGAACACGACGAACGGCTGACGACGTGACCACCACCCTCGCCCCCGCCCCCGTCGGCGGGCCGGGGGCGGGGCCGTCGCCGGTGCGGCGCGCGCACGCGCGCCGCACCGCCGGCCGCCTCGTCCCGATGCTGCCCGCCGTCGCCCTGCTCGCGCTGTTCATGCTCGGCCCGGTCGTGTGGTCGTTCTACGGCTCGTTCACCAACGCGGCCCTCACCGGCCCGAACGCGGCGAACCCCGAGTGGGTCGGCCTGGACAACTACGTCGCGCTGCTCGGCGACCCCGACTTCCCGAAGGCCCTGTGGCTCACGGTGCTGTTCGTCATCGCGTCCGCGGTGATCGGGCAGAACGTGGCCGGCCTCGGGCTGGCGATGCTCATGCGCTCCGCGCTGAAGCCCGTGCGCGCCGTCGTCTCGACGCTCGTCGTCACGGCCTGGGTGCTGCCCGAGATCGTGGCAGCCTTCGCCGCCTACGCGTTCTTCCACGCCGACGGCACGCTCAACTCGCTGCTCGCGGGCGTGGGGATCACCGGCCCGGACTGGCTCTTCCAGTACCCGATGCTCGCCGTCATCCTCGCCAACGTCTGGCGCGGCACGGCGTTCTCGATGATGGTCTACTCCGCCGCGATCGCGGAGGTGCCGCCGGAGATCACGGAGGCCGCGACGGTCGACGGGGCCAACGGGGTGCAGCGCCTCGTGTGGGTCACGCTCCCGACCATCCGCCGCAGCATCTCGACCAACCTCATGCTCACCACGCTGCAGACGCTGTCCGTCTTCACGCTCATCTACGTGATGACCGGCGGCGGCCCCGGCACCGACAGCTCCACCCTGCCGATCCTCGCCTACCAGGAGGCGTTCAAGTTCGCCCAGGTCGGCTACGGCACGGCGATCGCCACCGTGATGCTCGTGATCGGCGCCGTGTTCTCCGTCGTGTACATCCGCAGCCTGAAGCCGGAGGTCGACTGATGGCCCAGACCACCGCCCCGGCGTCCGTCCCCTCGCCCGGGCCCGACGTCGCCGGCGCGCACCCCGGGCGACGGCGGTCGACGCCGTCGGTCGCCGCCCCCGGGCCGCGCACGGCACGCATCCTGTCGAACGTCGTGCTCGTCGTCGTCGGGCTGTGCTTCCTGCTGCCCCTCGGGTGGATCGTGCTGGCGTCGCTGGACCCGAGCGCGACGCTCGCCGTCGGGCTGCCGGAGACGTTCACGCTCGAGAACTTCACGGCCGTCATGACGCCCGAGCAGACGTGGGTGCCGCTGGCCAACGCCTTCGTCCTGTCCGCGGGCACCGGCCTCATCACCGTGCTCGCGTCGGTGCTCGCCGCGTACCCGCTGTCGCGCTACCGGATGCGCTTCAACAAGCCGTTCCTGTACGCCGTGCTGTTCGGCACCTGCCTGCCGATCACGGCCATGATGGTGCCGGTCTACTCGCTGTTCGTGCGGCTCAACCTGCTCGACTCCCTGGCCGGCACCACGTTCTTCATGGCCGCGACGTCGCTGCCGATGGCGATCTGGATGACGAAGAACTTCATGGACTCCGTGCCGATCTCCCTCGAGGAGGCGGCGTGGACGGACGGCGCGTCGGCCATGACGACGCTGCGCACCATCGTGCTGCCGCTCATGCGGCCCGGCATCGCCGTCGTCTTCATCTTCGTGTTCATCCAGGCGTGGGGGAACTTCTTCGTCCCCTTCGTGCTGCTGCTGACGCCGGAGAAGCAGCCGGCTGCCGTGAGCATCTTCGCGTTCTTCGGCCAGTACGGCTCGGTCGCGTACGGCCAGCTCGCGGCCTATTCCATGCTCTACGCCCTGCCCGCCGTCGGCCTGTACGTGCTCGTCTCACGACTCTCCGGCGGCTCGTTCGCGCTCGCCGGAGCCGTCAAGGGCTGACCGCACCCCCTGTTCCACCGCCCGCCCCGTCACCAGGAGCCCGTTCCATGCACGACACCACCACCCGCACCACCATGCGCCTCGAGCGCTTCGTGAAGGACTGGCTGGAGCCCGCCGTCCTGCGCGAGACCCGGCCCCTCGACGTCGAGGCGTGGACCGTCGGCGGGGAGCCGGTGCCCTTCGCCGAGGCGGCGCGCGCCACGTACGCCCCGTTCGCGATCGGCTCTCCCTGGGGGCGGCCGTGGGACACGACGTGGTTCCACGTGACGGGCACCGTGCCGGCGGGGTGGTCGGGCGAGGCCGCGCCCGCCGGGACGCGCGTCGAGCTCGTCGTCGACCTCGGGTTCACCGGCGCCGGCCCGGGCTTCCAGGCCGAGGGGACGGCGTGGACCCCCGACGGCCGCATCGTCAAGGCCGTCGAGCCGCGCAACCAGCACGTGCCGCTCGTCGCCGGTCAGGCGCTCGACGCCGACGGCCGCGTGGACGTCTACGTCGAGGCCGCCGCCAACCCCGACGTCCCGGGCGGCGCGTGGACGCGGCCCACGCCGATGGGCGCCTGGGAGACCTCCGGGCCGGACCCGATCTACGCGCTGCGCACCATGCACGTGGCTCTCGTCGACGAGACGGTGTGGGAGCTGCTCCAGGACGTGCGCGCCCTGCACGGCCTGGTGCGGGTGCTGCCCGCCACGAGCCCGCGCGCGGCCGAGGTGCTGCGCGCGCTCGAGGACATGCTCGACGCCGTCGACCCGGACGACGTCGCCGGCACCGCGGCCGCGGGCCGCGCGGCGCTCGTGGACGCGCTCGCCGCACCGGCCGCGGCGTCCGCCCACCGGGTGCACGCCGTCGGCCACGCGCACATCGACTCCGCGTGGCTGTGGCCCACGCGCGAGACCGTGCGCAAGTGCGCGCGCACGTTCTCCAACGTGCTCGCCCTCATGGACGAGGACCCGGACGTGAAGTTCGCCTGCTCCTCGGCGCAGCAGTACTCGTGGGTGCAGGAGCACTACCCGGAGCTGTTCGAGCGGATCCGCGAGCGCGTGCGCGAGGGCCGGTTCGTGCCGGTGGGCGGCATGTGGGTGGAGTCGGACACCAACATGCCCGGCGGCGAGGCGCTGGCCCGCCAGCTCGTGGCCGGCAAGCGGTACTTCATCGAGGAGCTGGGCGTGGAGCCGAAGGAGGTGTGGCTGCCGGACTCCTTCGGGTACACGGCGGCCCTGCCGCAGCTCGCCCGCCTGGCCGGCAGCGACAACTTCCTCACGCAGAAGATCTCGTGGAACGACACCAACACCATGCCGCACCACACGTTCTGGTGGGAGGGCATCGACGGGTCGCGGGTGTTCACGCACTTCCCGCCCGTGGACACGTACAACTCGGAGCTGACCGCCGAGGAGCTCGCGCGGGCCGAGCGGCAGTACGCCGAGAAGGGTCGTGCCAACACGTCGCTGGTCCCGTTCGGCTTCGGCGACGGCGGCGGCGGCCCCACCCGCGAGATGGTGGCCGCGGCCCGGCGCACGCGCGACCTCGAGGGGTCGCCGAAGGTGGAGCTGTCCGACTCGCAGTCCTTCTTCGACGCCGCCCGGGCCGAGTACGCGGACCCGGCCACGTGGACGGGGGAGATGTACCTCGAGTACCACCGCGGCACCTACACGTCGCAGGCCCGCACCAAGCGCGGCAACCGCCGCAGCGAGCACCTGCTGCGCGAGGCCGAGCTGTGGGCGGCGACGGCGGCCGTGCGCGTCGGCGCGGACTACCCGGCCGAGCGGCTGCAGAGGCTGTGGCGCACCGTGCTGCTGCAGCAGTTCCACGACATCCTGCCGGGGTCGTCCATCGCCTGGGTGCACCGCGAGGCCGAGCGCAACTACGCCGAGATGGCGCGCGAGCTCGAGGAGATCGTCGCCGAGGCGCTGCGGGCGCTGGTCGGGGAGGGTGAGCGGCCGGTCGCCGTGAACGCCGGGCCGTTCGCGCGCGACGGCGTCGCGGCGCTCGGCGCCACGGCCCTCGACGCGGCGCGCGGCGCGGGCACCGTGGCGCCCGTGGCCGAGGGCGACGGCTGGGTGCTCGAGAACGACCTCGTGCGCGTCGTCGTCGACGGCAACGGGCACGTCGTGTCCGCCGTCGACCGCGCGAGCGGGCGCGAGGCCGTCCTGCCCGGCGCGAGGGCGAACCTGCTCCAGCTGCACCGCGACGTCCCCAACGAGTGGGAGGCGTGGGACATCGACGAGCACTACCGCCGCAGCACGACCGACCTCGTCGACGCGGCGAAGATCGAGGTCACCGACGGCGCGTCCGGGCCGGTCGTGCGCGTGCTGCGCGAGCTCGGGTCGTCGCGCGTCGAGCAGGACCTCGCGCTCCCCGTCGAGGGCCGCGGCCTGCGCATCACGACCCGCGTCGACTGGCACGAGCGGCAGAAGCTGCTCAAGCTCGCGTTCCCGCTCGACGTGCGCGCCGAGCGCGCGACGTCCGAGATCCAGTTCGGGCACGTGCACCGGCCCACGCACGTCAACACGTCGTGGGACCACGCGCGGTTCGAGACCGTCGCGCACCGGTGGGTGCACGTGGGGGAGCCGGGCTTCGGCGTGGCCGTCGCGAACGACTCGACGTACGGGCACGACATCACCCGGACCCGCACCGACGACGCGACCGACGCCCAGGGCGCCCGAGGCACCACCGTGCGGCTCTCGCTGCTGCGCGCGCCGAAGTTCCCCGACCCCGACGCGGACCAGGGCGAGCACGAGCTGACCTGCGAGCTCGTCGTCGGCGCCGGCATCGACGACGCCGTCCGCCACGGCTACGCGCTCAACCTGCCCGAGCGTGTCGTCAGCGGCGACCACGGCGTCGAGCCGCTGCTCGCGGTGGACGACGACGCCGTCGTCGTCGAGGCCGTCAAGCTCGCCGAGGACGGCAGCGGCGACGTCGTCGTGCGCCTCTACGAGAGCCGCGGCGGCCGCGCCCGGGCCCGCTTCACGCCGGCGTTCGAGCACACCGGCGTGGTCGTGACGGACCTGCTGGAGCGGCCGCTGGACGCGGCGCACCGCGACGGCGAGGACGTGCTCCTCGAGCTGACCCCGTTCCAGGTGGTCACCCTGCGCATCTGCCGCTGACCTTCGAGCAAGCGATCCGGCGCGGCATCCTGCCGGATGCCGCGACGGATCGCTTGTTCGAAGACCACCGAGAGACCGAGCACCACCCGAGCACCACCGAGCGAAGGCGAGAACGATGAGGTTCACCAGAGCAGTGGGTACGGTCGCCGCACTGGCGTGCGTGATGGGCGCGGCGGCGCCCGCCGTCGCGGAGGACGCGGGCCGGCAGGGAGCGGGCACGTCGCCGCGCACGCAGGAGGCGCGGGCGGTGGCCAGCTACGAGGCGATGCAGGAGCACCTGTACGTGGACGACGGGTCGGGGCTCTACCGGGAGCGCTACCCGTCCGGCGCCGAGGACCGCCCGTACTCGTACGAGTGGCCGTTCTCCCAGGCGCACGTCGCGACGCTCGACCTCACGGGGATGCCCGGGCGTGCGGGCCGGTCGTTCGCCGACGACCTCGCGGACCGGTCGGTGGGCCAGGAGCGCTTCTGGAACGCGGACGGCGGCACGACCGGGCTGCCGGCGTACGACTCCTACGCCCGCGCCCCGTACGGCGACGGCGGCGACATCTTCTACGACGACAACGAGTGGGTCGCGCTGGCCAAGGTGCAGCAGCACCTGGCCACGGGCGACCGGGCGGCGCTCGAGCGGGCCGAGGAGATCTTCGAGCTCGTCGTCTCCGGCTGGGACACCGACCCGGACCACCCGGCGCCGGGCGGCGTCTTCTGGACGCAGGCGCCGTGGAGCACCGACCGCAACACCGTGTCCACCATGCCCGGCGCGCAGCTCGCCACCCGCCTGTACATGCTCACCGGCGAGGAGCGCTACCTCGACTGGGCCGAGCGGATGGTCGGTTGGACGGACGAGCACCTGCTCGCGCCGAACGGCCTGTACTGGGACAACGTCAAGCTCGACGGGTCGATCGACCGGACGCAGTGGTCGTACAACCAGGGTGTCCCGGTGGGCACGTACACGCTGCTGTACGAGGCGACGGGCGAGGAGCGCTACCTGGAGAAGGCGGAGGCGATCGCGGCCGCCTCGTACCGGTTCTACGTGACCGAGGGTCGTCTGGCCGGCCAGCCGATGTTCTTCAACTCCATCTGGTTCAAGAACCTGCTGCTCCTGGAGTCGGTGACGGGCGGGCACACCTACCGCGACGCGATGACGGACTACGCGGACACGCAGTGGCGCGAGGCGCGGGACTCCGGGACCGGGCTGTTCGACGCCGGTGACGAGCACACCGAGCTGCTCGAGCAGGCGGCCATGGTGCAGATCTACGCGACCCTCGCGTGGCCGCGCGGCAAGGCGTCGATCCTGTACTGAGCCACCCGCCCCTTCGAGCACGCGCCGGATCGCGTGCTCGAAGGGGCGACTACCCTCGTCGGGTGGCACATCTCCTCGGCGCGGACGGCGTCGCGCTGACCATCGGCACCCGCACCCTCCTGGCCGACGTCTCGCTCGGGCTCGACGACGGCGACCGCATCGGCGTCGTCGGCCCCAACGGGGCGGGCAAGTCGACGCTGCTGCGCCTGCTCGCGGGCACGCAGGCGCCCGACGCCGGTCGTGTCACCCGGGTCGGAGGCTCGCGCCTCGGCATGCTCGTGCAGCGCGACGTCGACGACGACGCGGCGACGATCCGCGACCTGGTGCACGGCGACGACGCGACGCACGAGTGGGCGTCCGACGCCCGCATCCGCGCCGTGCACGCCGGCCTGCTGGCGGACCTCGACCTGGACCAGCCGGCGTCGACCCTGTCGGGCGGGCAGCGCCGCCGCGTCGCGCTCGCCGCGCTCCTCGTCGAGGACCCCGACATCCTGCTGCTCGACGAGCCCACCAACCACCTCGACGTCGAGGGCGTCGCCTGGCTGGCCGAGCACCTGTCCGCCCGCTACGGCCGGCCGGGTGCAACCGGGGCGCTGGTCGTCGTCACTCACGACCGCTGGTTCCTCGACGCGGTCTGCTCCCGCACGTGGGAGGTGCGCGGCGACGGGTCCGGCGGCGTCGACGGGTACGACGGCGGGTACGCGGCCTACATCCTGGCGCGCGCCGAGCGGGCCCGGCAGGCCGCCACGGCGGCCGAGAAGCGCAACAACCTGCTGCGCAAGGAGCTCGCGTGGCTCAAGCGCGGTGCGCCCGCCCGCACGTCCAAGCCCAAGTTCCGGCTCGACGCCGCGGCCGCGCTCATCGACGACGAGCCGCCCCCGCGGGACACCCTCGAGCTCACGCAGATGGCCACCCGCCGCCTCGGCAAGGACGTGCTCGACCTCGAGGACGTGACCGTCACCGTCCCCGCCCGCGTGTCGGACGCACGGCCCGCCGGAGCGGACCACGTGTCGGACGGCCCGGGGGAGCGCCGCGTGCTGCTCGACGACGTCACGTGGCGCCTCGGCCCCGGCGACCGGTACGGCGTGGTCGGCGTCAACGGCGCGGGCAAGACGACGCTGCTGTCCCTGCTCGCCGGGCGCCGCGAGCCGGACTCCGGTCGGGTGCGGCGCGGCAAGACGGTGCACGTCGCGGAGCTGACCCAGGACGTCGGCGAGCTCGACGACGTCGCGCACCTCACCGCCGTCCAGGTGGTGGACCGCGAGAAGCGCACCGTCGTCGTCGACGGCAAGGAGCTCACCGCCGGGCAGCTCACCGAGCGCCTCGGGTTCACCCGCGAGCGGGCGCACACGATCGTGCGCGACCTGTCCGGCGGCGAGCGGCGACGTCTCCAGCTGCTGCGGCTGCTCGTCTCGGAGCCGAACGTCCTGCTGCTCGACGAGCCCACGAACGACCTGGACACCGACACCCTCGCCGCCGTCGAGGACCTGCTGGACGGCTGGCCCGGCACGCTGATCGTCGTCTCGCACGACCGGTACCTGCTGGAGCGCGTGTGCGACCGGCAGTGGGCGCTGCTGGGCGACGGCGCGCTGCGGGACCTGCCGGGCGGGGTGGAGCAGTACCTCGAGCTGCGGCGGGCGGGTGCCTCGGACGCGTCCTCGGCCGCCGCGCCCGTGGGTGCCCCGCCGACCGCTGCGGGGGCCGCGGCGTCCGCACCGCGACCTGCGACGACGCCGTCGGGGGCCTCCGCGGCAGAGGTGCGCGCCGCCAAGAAGGAAATCTCACGGATTGAGCGGAGGTTGGCTCGGATCGCGGACGAGGAGAACACTCTGCACGAGCAGATCGCCGCCGACCCGACGGACTACGCCGCGGTGGCGGCCCTCGACGAGCGCCTCCGGGAGCTCGGCGCCGAGAAGGAGGAGCTCGAGATGGCCTGGTTGGAGTCCGCCGAGGTGGCGGGATGAGCGAGGGCACGCTGGACGACGTCGACCGGGCGCTCGTGCGCGCGCTGCGCGAGGACGGGCGCGCGACCCTGGCGGCGCTCGCTGGCGTGACGGGGCTGTCACAGTCCGCCGTGCAGGCTCGGGTGCGCAAGCTGGAGGCGCGGCGCGTGATCACCGGCTACCGCGCCGTCGTCAACCCCGACGCCGTGGGGCTGCCCATCGCGGCGTACGTGGAGATCACGCCGCTGGACCAGTCGCAGGCCGACGACGCCCCCGACCGGCTGCGCGACGTGCCGGGGATCGAGGCGTGCTGGTCCGTCGCGGGCAACGCGAACTACCTGCTGCTGGTGCGGGTGCCGTCGCCGTCCGCGCTGGAGGACCTGCTCGGCGTCATCCGTCGGGAGGCGAGCGTGTCCACGCGCTCCACCGTGGTGCTCCGGACGTACTTCGAGGGGCGTCCGCTGGCACACTGACAAGAATTCTTTCGGCATCACTCTGGTTCGGCAGGAAGTTCTCCTCTACCGTCGGGGTATGACCGAGACAATCTCTCAGCGCACAGCCCCCAGCGTCGGCGGCTCGATCGAGGCCACCGCCGTCCTCGAGTCGCTGCGCGAGCACCTGCTCGTCGACGGCTTCGACCTCGTGCTCGACCTCGACCGCTCGCACGGCTCGACCCTCGTCGACGCCCGCGACGGACGCGAGTGGACCGACCTGTTCACCTTCTTCGCCTCCAACCCCCTGGGCATGAACCATCCCGCTCTGTTCCGCGACCCGCTGTTCCGCGAGGAGCTCACCCGCGCCGCGATCAACAAGCCGTCCAACTCCGACGTCTACACCGTCGAGCTCGCTCGCTTCGTCGACGCGTTCGCCCGCGTCCTCGACGACCCCGCCCTCCCGCACCTCTTCTTCGTCGACGGCGGCGCCCTCGCCGTCGAGAACGCGCTCAAGGTCGCGTTCGACTGGAAGTCGCGGCACAACGAGGCGCACGGCCGCTCGCCCGAGCTGGGCACCCGGGTGCTGCACCTGCAGCACGCGTTCCACGGCCGCTCCGGCTACACCATGTCCCTCACCAACACCGAGCCGGGCAAGGTCGCCCGCTTCCCCAAGTTCGACTGGCCGCGCATCAGCTCGCCCTACCCCGGTCACGACGCCGACGGCGGGCTCCGCGACGTCGAGGCGCTCGAGGCACGGGCGCTCGCCGAGGCCCGCGCCGCGTTCGAGGCGCACCCGCACGACATCGCCTGCTTCGTCGCCGAACCGATCCAGGGGGAGGGCGGCGACCACCACCTGCGCGCCGAGTTCCTCCAGGCCATGCAGGCGCTGTGCCACGAGCACGACGCCCTCTTCGTGCTGGACGAGGTGCAGACCGGCGTCGGCATGACCGGGACGGCGTGGGCCTACCAGCAGCTCGGCGTGCAGCCCGACGTCGTCGCCTTCGGCAAGAAGGCCCAGGTGTGCGGCGTCATGGCCGGCGGACGCGTCGACGAGATCGACGACAACGTCTTCCACGTCTCCTCCCGCATCAACTCCACATGGGGCGGCAACCTCGCCGACATGGTCCGCTCGCGCCGCATCCTCGAGGTGATCGAGGCCGAGGGGCTGATCGAGCGCGCCGCGCAGGTGGGCGCCGGGCTGCTCGCGCGGCTCGAGACGCTCGCCGCCGCGCACCCCGGCGTCGTCTCCGACCCCCGCGGCCGGGGGGTCATGTGCGCCGTGTCGCTGCCGTCGCGGGCCGTGCGCGACGCCGTCCTCGCCGGGCTGCACGCGGAGGGCTTCCTCATCCTCGGGTGCGGGGAGCGGTCCGTGCGGTTCCGGCCGGCGCTCACGGTGGAGGAGTCCGTGCTGGACGACGCGGTCGCGGCGCTCGACCGGGTTGTCGGCCGAGTCGCCTCCTGACGGTTGACGGCACGTCGGGGAATCGCGCGCACGGTAGCGTTCACGGGCGCCAGGGCGCCCTCCACTTCGGGTGTGACTACCG
>NZ_JBHTVZ010000012.1:58800-138902 GCF_042792715.1 Isoptericola sp. NPDC056618
CGCTCCATGACGGTTTGCGCGCCCCGCCTCTTCTTCGCGCTCTGTTCTGCTCGCCCGCGGCCCCCCCCCTCCTCCACTTCGGGTGTGACTACCGTGCGCGCGATTCCCCGACCTGCCTCCTGTCGTCTCACCGTGGTGGCAGGCTGAGGTCGTGGCTGACTCTCGCGTGATCGTGGACGACGGCGACGCCGGGCTGGTGCTGACCGTGCTGCCCGGCGTCGGGTACACGGCGGAGGGGCCGGTGCTGGCGCGACCGGCCGAGGCGCTGCGTGCCGCCGGCTGGACGGTGCGGACCGTCGTGTGGGACGGGCGGCCGGACTTCGACGTCGCGCGGCGGGTGTACGCGGAGGTGCTGCGGGACGGTGTGGCTGCGGCGCCCGCGGCGACGCAGCTGGTGCTGGCGAAGTCGCTCGGCACGCTGGCGCTGCCCGTCGCCGTCGAGCTGGGGCTGCCCGGGGCGTGGCTGACGCCCCTGCTCACCGCCGACCGGGCGCCGGAGGTGCGCGACGCCGCCGCCGGGCTGGGGACGTCGGGCGTGCCGGGGCTGCTGGTGGGCGGCACCGCCGACGGGCTGTGGGACGGCGGGCTGGCCGCGGCGTCCGGCGCGCGCGTGCTCGAGGTGGACGGCGGCGACCACTCGCTCGAGGTGGACGACGACCCGGAGCGCACCGCCCGGGCGCTCGACGACGTGACGGCCGCCGTCGGCGACCTCGCGCGAGTCGCCCGCGGCCTCTGACCGCCGCGGCAGTTCGGTTTCACTGCGGCAGTTCGAGCTGCCGCCGTGAACCTGAACTGCCGCGCTGGGTGCGGCCGGCGTCGTGACCAAGCCGTGACTCAACCTGCGGACCCGCCCGGTCGTGTACAACACATGACCGTGACGATGACGGCCCGGGCCGAGGCCGACCCGCCCGACGACGTGGGGTTCCGGCTGCTGCGCACCGGCGCGACGTCCGAGGAGGAGTTCACCTCCTTCATGCGCGACGCCGCGCCCGCGCTGGCCCGGACCGCGTGGCTGCTGTGCGGCGACGCGCACCTCGCCGACGAGCTGGTGCAGCAGGCGCTGACGCGGACGTACCTCAAGTGGTCGACGGCGCGGGAGGGCGACCCGCTCGCCTACGCCCGGCGGGTCCTCGCGAACCTCCGCATCGACCTGTGGCGCAAGCGCCGGCGCGAGGTCGTCACCGCCCCCGCCGAGCTGCCGGAGGGCGCCGCACGTCGGTCCGACGCCGACCACCACGCCGACCGCGACCGGCTCGTCCGCGCCCTGGCGACGCTCAGCACGCGGCAGCGGCGGATCGTCGTGCTGCGGCACCTGATCGGCCTCACCGAGCGCGAGGTGGCGGCCGACCTCGGCGTCTCCGTCGGCACGGTGAAGTCCACCGCGTCGCGCGGGCTGGCGCAGCTGCGGTCCGTCCTCGAGGCCGCCGACGGAAGTGCACGGACCGAGCGGGGAGGCGCCCGATGACCCCCGACGAGCAGTTCGCGCGCGAGCTGCGCGCCCACGTGGACGACGTGGCACCGCGGATCGACGTCCGCACCGACGGCGTCGTCCCGGCGGCCCGACGAAGGCGCGCGCGCCGGGCCCTCGTGAGCGGCGTCGCGTCCGTCGCCGTCGTGGCAGTGGCCGCCGCCTGGTGGGTGGAGGCCAACCCGTGGTTCGCGGCCGAGGTCTCACCTGCCGGCCCCGACGTGCCGGTCGTCGTGCGCGAGACGCCGGAACGTCCGGAGCCCAGCACGGAGCCCGGTGCCGAGCTGGGGGGATGGCCGGACGACCCGTACTGGCTCGTGACCTCCGAGACGGCCGAGGCGGGTGACCCCGACTCCGTGGCGACCCGGCAGACCTGGTACGGGCACACCGACCCGGGCCTGTGGGTGACCGACGGCGACCTCGAGCGGCCGGACGCGTTCGGCCAGGCGATCTGGGGGGTGCTGCTCATCGACGGGGAGTGGGTGCAGATCCACTGGGACGAGCTGTACTCCCTGCCCACCGACGCCGCGGCTCTGGACGAGCTGCTGCGCGGCAGCGTCGAGGACGACCGCGGCGTGGGCACCCCGGACGACAAGATCTTCGAGATGGCGAAGGACCTGCTCGCCGCCAGCCCCGCACCCCCGGAGGTGCGGGACGCCCTCTGGGCCGTGATGTCCGGGTTGCCGGGCACCAGCGTCGAGGTGGAGAAGGAGGACTCGCTCGGACGGACGGGGGAGAGGCTCGAGCACGAGGCGACGGAAGGGGGGACGGTCCGGCTCGCGTACGACACCGACGAGCACCGCCTCCTCGAGGTCGAGGAACTCGGCATCGACGGCCAGGCGCTGTGGCGCAGCACCTACCTCGAGGAGGGGCCCGCCGACGACACCCCCGTCGAGCCGACCCTGGAGATGGCCGGCTGCGCCCGGTGGGAGAACTGCTGAGGGCGGCCACCGGCCCGCTCACCGCGGCAGTTCGGCCTCACCGCGGCAGTTCGAACTGCCGCCGCGAACGCGAACTGCCGCCGTGAGCGCGCGCCGGCGGTGCCGGCAGCAGCGGGTTGATCCGCGCCGCGCGGCGGACGTCGGCCGGGAACCGCGCGAGCAGGCGTCGCGCGACGCCGTCGGGGTCACGGGCGTCCCGGGCGACGAATCGCAGCGGCCGCACGCCGAGCCGCTCGGTGATGGCGTCCTCGCGCACCTTCTCGTCGAACAGCGCCTGCTCGGCGTCGTAGCCCGGGCCGAAGGCGCCGTCGCGGTACTTGGTCCGGCCGTCGAACTCGGCGAGCACGCCGTGCTCGAGCCAGGCGACGTCGACGAAGAAGCGGCCGGCGCGCGTGTCCACCCTGAGCTGCGTCCGGGGTCGCGGGAGGCCGGCCCGTACCGCCACGTACCGCAGCCAGGTCTCCCACGGCGGGTCGACCTGCCCCTCCGCCAGGTCGAGCAGCAGGCTCGCCCTACGGACCCCGCGGCGTCGCCCGAGGAGCAGCCGTACCGCCTCCGCTCGGTCGAGGCCACGACCGAGCGCCCAGTCGGCGACGACGAGGCCGCCGAGCGGGTGCATCGTCGTGACGCAGTCGACGACGGTCCGCGTCAGGTCGGTGATCGGCAGTCCCTCGCGCTGCACCCAGCGCTCCGGCAACCCGCGCCGTCGCACGATGTCGCGGGCCGATCGTGAGCTGGCGCCCGAGCGCTGCAGCACGTGCGTCGTCGACGGCGTCTCCCACAGCGGCACGCCCCAGACCAGGGCCGCGGACTCGTGGCTGAACACGTGGTCGGCGTCGAGCTGCTGGTGGACGGCGGCCAGGTGGTCGCGGGCGTGGGCATGCGGGTCGTGCGTGCCGGCCCGTGGCGCGCGGTAGGCGCCCCGGCGCACGCGCTCGATCTCGCGCGCGGCGGTCGCGCGCCGCAGCTCTGCGGGGTCGTGGTGCCGTGCGATCAGGAGGGCGCGTTCATCGTCGCTCATGCCCGGGATGGTGCTCGGTGCGCACTCGTCGCGGCACCGTCCGACGTGCGGGTGTGGAGCGAACCCGGCCTGGGGGCAGCGTCGTCGCGGCAGTTTCGCCCCACCGCGGCAGTTCGAGCTGCCGCCGCGAGCCCGGACTGCCGCCGTGGGGACGCGGGCGGTGAGCCGGGCCCGCTCCCGCGTCCGGGCCGACGTCGGGCGCGACACGCGGTCGATCGTTACCCATCCTTAACAGTGATTTTCACCACGGGAGGCCATGATGGCGATATGTTCCACGGCAACGCCGTCGCGGGCCCGTGCGCGCGACCGGCGGCGACGTGCACGACGACGTGAGCACGGCATGGCGACGGCGCCTTGAGCGACCAGGACGTGGGGAGAAGCCGGTGACGATGGGGCGAAGGGCTGCAGTGGCGGCCACGGCGACAGCGGTGGCGCTGGTGCTGGCGAGCTGTTCGGGCGGCGGCGGGGACGACGACGGCACGGACGGCGGCGGGGGAGGCGGCGGCAGCGACCCGGACGCGACGCTGCACCTGTCGCTCTCGCAGGACGTCGAGACGCTGCTGCCGATGGACTCGAACGTCGGGGACAACATCTCCGTGCTCGACGTCGTCTACGACGGGCTGGTCCGGTACGACCCGAAGACGACCGAGCCGTACAACTACGTGGCCGAGAGCGTCGAGACCGAGGACAACACGGTCTGGACGATCAAGATCAAGCCGGACCTGACGTTCCAGAACGGCGAGCCGGTGGACGCCGACGCGTTCGCCCGGGCCTGGAACTACGCCGCGTACGGCCCGAACGCCATGGCGAACAACTACTTCTTCGAGCGCATCGCCGGCTACGACGAGATGCAGGGCGAGACCGACGACGACGGCAACGTCACCAAGGAGCCCGAGGCCGAGACGCTGTCGGGCCTGAAGGTCGTCGACCCGCAGACGCTCGAGGTCACCCTCACCGGGCCGTTCGCGGGCTTCTCCACGATGCTCGGCTACACCGGCTTCTTCCCGATCGCGCAGGAGTGCCTCGACGACATCGAGGCGTGCGCCGTGCAGCCGATCGGCAACGGCCCGTTCCAGGTCGAGAAGTGGGACCAGGGCGTGAACCTCACCGCCCAGCGGTGGGAGGACTACACGCTCGAGGAGACGCCGGAGTACGGCGCCATCGAGTGGACCGAGTACACGGGCGAGGACAACTGGCCGGACTTCCAGGCCGGCAACCTCGACTTCGCGGTGCCGCCGCCGGCCGAGCAGCAGGCCGCCGCCAACGACCCCGACCTGCAGGAGAGGTACGTCGAAGGCCCGGGCGCCGCGCTGACCTACCTGGCCTTCCCGCTGTACAAGGACGGCCCGTGGACGGACGTCGAGTTCCGCAAGGCGATCTCGCTCGCCGTCGACCGGCAGGGCATCATCGACGCCCTCCTGCCCGGACAGCGGGTCCCCGCGGACTCCTGGGTGGTGCCCGACGTCGTGCCGGGCGGCACCGGCGGCACCTGCGAGTGGTGCACCTTCGACCCGGAGGCCGCCAAGGCGGCGCTGGAGAAGGCCGGCGGCTGGCCCGACGGCGAGAAGCTGACCATCCACCTCGGCCAGGACGCCACCGAGCAGGAGCTGTTCAAGGCGGTCGGCGACTCCATCCAGGAGACGCTCGGCATCCCGTACGAGCTCGACGCGACGCCGGACTACTTCGCCCGGCGCGCGGCCCGCGACTTCTCCGGCCCGTTCCGCGCCAACTGGTTCCCGGACTACCCGCTCAACGAGAACTACCTCGCCCCGGTGTACGCCAGCGGCGACGAGAAGAACGGCAACGTGGAGTTCGGGTACTACAGCGCGGACTTCGAGGCGGCCGTCAAGGCCGGCGACGAGGCCGCGACCCTCGAGGAGGCGGTCACGCAGTACCAGGAGGCGGAGAAGATCCTGGCGACCGACTTCCCGACCGTCCCGCTGTTCGTGGCCCAGAACACCGACTACTACAGCGAGAACGTGTCGAACGTCGTGCTCGACCCGTTCAGCGGTGAGCCGAAGCTGCGCCTCCTCGAGGTCACGAACGGCTAGTCAGTTCGCTGGTTGAGCTTGTCGAGGCCGCTGTCGCACGGGTCGCGACAAGCTCAACCGGCGTCCCTCCCCGCACCACCAGAAAGTTCCGTGAATGGGCCGCTACATCCTGCGCCGCTCCCTCCTGGGGGTGGCCACCCTGCTGCTCGTGATGTTCGTGCTGCACCTGCTCACGACGTTCGCGATCCAGCTCAACGGCAACCCCGCCCTGGCATTCTTCGGCGACAAGGTGCCCACGAAGTCGCAGCTCGCCGCCGTGGAGACACGCTTCGGCCTGGACGACCCCTGCTACGACCAGACCGGCAACCCGTGCCTGGGCCCGTTCGTGGAGCGCCTCGGGCAGTACGCGCAGGGTGACTTCGGCACCAACCTGCGGGGACGCGAGGTCACGGACATCGTCGCGACCGCCGCCCCGAACACCCTGAAGCTGTTCCTCGTCGTGACGATCGTGTGGTTCGTGCTCGGCATGGGCCTCGGCACCGCGGCGGCCCGCCGGCGTGACCGGTCCGCCGACCACGGCATCCGGCTGACGTCGGTGCTCATCGACGCGTTCCCGATCTTCGTGCTGCTGCTCGTGTACCGGTACGTGTTCGCCGTGCCGCTGAACGGCTGGGCCGAGGACACGTTCGGGGCAGGCAGCCTGCCCGCCCTGTGGTTCAGACCGTCGTTCGACGACGACCACCCGTGGGCGACGCTCCTCGTGCCCGGCATCCTGCTGGGCCTCGCCGGGTCGGCGGCGTTCATCCGCCTCGTCCGCGCGAGCCAGCTGGAGTCGTACGCGGGGGACCACGTGCGCACCGCGCGCTCGCGGGGCCTGAACGAGCGGCACGTCGTGACGCACCACGTGATCCGCAACTCCGCGGTGCCCGTGGTGACCGCGGTCGGCCTGACCTTCACCGAGGCGCTCGCGGGCGCCGTCGTCACCGAGGGGATGATGAACATCTACGGCATGGGCGGGGTGCTCTGGGAGGCGGTCCGCGCCGCGGACGTCGCGCTCATCCTCGGCATCGTGACGATCCTCGCCGCCGTGACGGTGGTGGTGATGCTGGTCGTCGACATCGCCTACGCCGCCCTCGACCCGAGGATCCGCTATGCCTGAACGCACCGCTCCCGGTCCCACGGCGGCCACCGCCACCCCGGACGCGCCGGCGGTCGACGCGTCGACGTCGCTCGGCGGCGACGCCTGGCGCCGGCTGCGCCGCCGGCCCGACGTGATCGCGGCGGCCGTCGTCGTGGTCTTCTTCGCCGTGATGGCGGCCTTCCCGCGGCTCTTCACCAGCACGAACCCGCAGAGCTGCGTCATCGGGGACTCGAAGATCCGGCCGCAGGGCCTGGGGGGCGAGCACCCGCTCGGCACGGACGTGCACGGGTGCGACCTGCTCGCCCAGCTCGTGCACGGCGCCCGCCCGTCGCTGACGCTGGCGTTCGTGGTGGTGGGCGCGTCCCTGCTCATCGGGGTCACGCTGGGCCTGCTGGCCGGGTACTACCTCGGGTGGGTGGACTCGGTGGTGTCCCGCGCCATCGAGGTGTTCCTCGTCATCCCGCTGCTGCTCGCCGCGCTGCTGCTCCTCACGCTGTTCCGCAAGGTGAGCGTGGGCGGCGGCACGTTCGACGTCATCCTGCTGCCGGCGGTGGTGCTCACCATGTTCGGCTGGATGGCGTACGCGCGGTACGTCCGCGCGGCCACGCTCGAGGCCAAGAACCTCGACTACGTGACGGCGGCCCGCGCGCTCGGCGCGTCCGACCTGCGGGTGATGGTGCGGCACGTGCTGCCCAACGCGATCGGTCCGGTCACGGCGCTCGTGCCGACCGCGATCGCCGGCGTGATCAGCACGGAGGCGGTGCTGGCGTTCCTCGGCATCGGCGTCCGGCCGCCCGCGATCAGCTGGGGCATCATGATCACGAACGGTGCGGACTGGGTGACCGGCGGGTACGCGTACCTGCTCCTGTACCCGCTCGGGTGCCTGGTCCTCACGGTCCTGGCGCTCGTCGCCCTCGGCGACGCCCTGCGCGACGCCCTCGACCCGAGGCTCCGGTGATCCCCGTGACCGAGACCCTGATCCCCCCGGCCGACGCCGAACGCTCCGCCGGCGACGTCCTGCTCGAGGTGGAGGACCTGGCGGTCGAGTTCCGGTCGGACGACGGCGCGGTGCGCGCCGTCGACGGCCTGAGCTACCGCGTGGAGGCGGGCCGCACCCTGGCCCTGGTCGGCGAGTCCGGCTGCGGCAAGTCGGTGAGCTCGCTGGCCGTGATGGGGCTGCTGCCCCCGACGGCGCGCATCGTGCGGGGCACCGCGCGCTACCGCGGCACCGACCTGCTCGCGCTGTCGCCGACCCGGCACCGCGCACACTGCGGCACGCACGTCGCGATGGTCTTCCAGGACGCGCTCGCCGCGCTCAACCCGGTGCACACCGTGGGCTACCAGCTCACCGAGTCCCTGCGCTCGCGCACCGGGGCGTCGCGGCGCGAGGCCCGACGGCGCGCCGTCGAGCTGCTCGACCTGGTGAAGGTGCCGAACGCGGCGCAGCGGGTGGACGAGTACCCGCACCAGTTCTCCGGCGGCATGCGGCAGCGCGTGATGATCGCGTCCGCCCTGGCCCTCGACCCGGACGTGCTCATCGCCGACGAGCCGACGACGGCGCTCGACGTCACCGTGCAGGCCCAGGTGCTGCGGCTGCTCGCCGAGATCCAGGCGGAGCGGCAGATGGGGCTCGTGCTGATCACCCACGACCTCGGGGTCGTCGCGGGCGTCGCCGACGACGTCACCGTGATGTACGCCGGCCGCGCCGTGGAGCACGCGCCCGTGCGCGACCTGTACGCCGCGCCCGCGCACCCCTACACCAGGGCCCTCCTGCGCTCGGTGCCGCGGCTCGACTCCGGCGCAGAGGTGGCCGGCGGCCGGCTGCCCGTCGTGCCCGGCCGGCCCCCGGCGCCCGGCCGCGTCCCGTCGGGCTGCGCGTTCCACCCGCGCTGCGACATGGCCCAGGACCTGTGCCGCACCGTCGAGCCGCCGCTCGACCACGTCGCCCCGGGCCGGTCGTCGGCCTGCCACTTCGCCGCCGAGCTCCTGGGAGGCGTCCGTGCCTGAGACCGCTACCGGCCCCGCCGTCGCACCCACGGCGTCCGACGACGTCGTCCTCGAGGTGCGCGACCTGGCCAAGTCCTACCCGGTGCGCCGGGGCGTCGTCGTCAAGCGCACCGTGGGGCAGGTGCAGGCCGTGGACGGCGTCTCGCTGGCGCTGCGCCGCGGGCGCACGCTCGGCCTCGTGGGGGAGTCCGGGTCCGGCAAGTCCACGCTCGCGCGCGTACTGGTCGGGATCGAGAAGCCGACGCGCGGGCAGGTGCTCGTCGACGGCGAGGACGTGTCCACGATGTCGCGTGGCGCCCGCCGCGAGCTGCGCCGGAACGTGCAGATGGTGTTCCAGGACCCCTACACGTCGCTCAACCCGCGCATGTCGGTGGGGGAGATCGTCGCGGAGCCGTTCCGCATCCACCGCGACGCCGTCCCCGCCGGGGGCCGGCGGCGGGCCGTGGCCGAGCTGCTCGAGCTGGTCGGCCTCGACCCCGACCACGCGCACCGCTACCCCCACCAGTTCTCCGGCGGGCAGCGGCAGCGCGTCGGGATCGCCAGGGCGCTCGCGGTCAAGCCGCGCGTGCTCGTGTGCGACGAGCCCGTCTCCGCCCTCGACGTGTCCGTGCAGGGCCAGGTCATCAACCTGCTGGAGGACCTGCAGGACGAGCTGGGCCTGGCGTACCTCTTCATCGCGCACGACCTCGCCGTGGTCCAGCACATCGCCGACGAGGTCGCGGTCATGTACCTGGGCCGCGTCGTCGAGGAGGGCGACCGCCCCGCGGTGTACGACGACGCGCACCACCCGTACACCAAGGCGCTGCTGTCCGCCGTGCCGGTGCCCGACCCCACCGCCCGCCGCGACGACGAGCTGATGCTCGAGGGCGACCCGCCGTCGCCCGCCGACCCGCCGTCCGGCTGCCGCTTCCACACCCGCTGCTGGCTCGCCCACCGGCTTGCGGCGGAGGAAGGGATCGGGGGTGACGGCGCCGTGCCCGCGCGATGCCGCACCGAGGACCCGGTGCTCGTCCCGATCGGCCGGCCCGACGGCGGTCGTGGGGGCGCGGCGACCGTGCCGCACGCCGCCGCGTGCCACTTCGCCCGGGAGGCCGCCGCGTTCGGCGCGCACCCGACGGCGGGCTCCGCCGCGGCGACGGACGACCCCGCCGCGGTCGTCGAGCACGACGTCGAGCACGACGTCGAGCACGACGCCGCACCGGATGCCGACGACCACCAGCCGGGGGACGACGACGGCCCCGTGCCCGAGACCGTCCCCGACCGCCCCGTCCTCGAGAGCAGGGAACGCTGACCGTGACCGACCGACCGACCGTCGTCCTCGTCCAGAACTCCCCGCACAGCGGCCCGGGCCGCCTGCCCGACTGGCTGGAGGCGGACGGCGCGGCCGCCGTCGTCGTGCAGGGCGCGGACCTCGTGGAGCAGGTCCCGTCGCTCGCCGCCGCCGGGGCCGCTGCGCCCGACGGCGTGGCCGGCCTCGTGCTGCTGGGCGGCGGCCTGCTGCCCGACGAGGACGAGCGGGCGCCCTGGCTGCCGCACGAGCGCGCGCTCGTCGCGGAGGCGCTCGACGCCGGCGTCCCGGTGCTGGGCATCTGCCTGGGCGGTCAGGTGCTCGCGCACGTCACGGGCGGCACCGTGACGGGCCGTTCGGGCGAGACGGAGAAGGGGCTCTGTCCCGTGCGGCTGCTCGACGACGCGGCCGACGACGCCCTGCTCGGCCCGCTCGGGGAGCTCGCCGAGGGCGGCGAGGTCCGCATGGTCGAGAGCCACGTCGACTCGATCACGGGGCTGCCGCCGCAGGCCGTGCACCTCGCGACGAGCGACGCATGCGGCGTCCAGGCCTTCCGCGTGGGTGACGCCGCGTGGGGGCTGCAGTTCCACCCGGAGGCCGCGCCCGAACGCATCGGCACCTGGGACGCGGACGAGCTCGCCGAGCTCGGCTTCGACCGCGACGCGCTGCTCGCCGCCGCGCTCGAGCGCGCGCCCGAGAACGAGAAGCAGGCCCGCGCGCTCGCGGCCGCGTTCGCCGCCGTCGTCCACCGCTGTGGGTGGAAGACACGCCCTCGACACGCCGAGGAACGGGGCCACGATCCCGCCCACGACGTCTCGGGGGTGCGCTGATGGTGAGCACGGGCACGCACTCGGACGGCGTCCCGGTCGTCGCGTACCAGGTGCGGCGGGCGGGCGGCGAGGTGCTCGCCGAGCGCGACGCGGACGCGCCGTTCTACGCCGCGTCGACCGTCAAGCTGGCCGTGCTGGTCGCGGCCGCCCGCGCGCTGGACGCCGGGGAGCTCACGCTCGACGAGGAGGTGGCCAGCACCGACACGTTCCGGTCCCAGGTGCCCGGCGAGCCCGACTACCGCATCGAGCCCGACGACCTCGACCCCGGCATGCCGCCGCCGGGCACGTCCATGCCCGTGGGGCTGGTGGTCGAGCGGATGATCGTCGTGTCGTCCAACGAGGCCACCAACATGGTGATCGACCTCGTCGGCCTCGACGCGTGCAACCGCGCCCTGGCCGACGTCGGCGCCGCCGGCAGCGTCGTCGGGCGCAAGTACAGCGACCTGGCGGCCGAGGCCCGCGGCGACTCGCACCGCACGACGCCCGCCGACCTGGCGGCGCTGATGTCCGCCGTCGTCACCGGGCAGCTCGCCGGGCCGGAGCGCACGCTCTGGATGATCGACCTGCTCGCGCGCCAGACCGACCGGCAGCTCACCGCCGCCGTGCCCGAGGGCGTGCCCTACGGCTCCAAGTCGGGCTGGGTGGACGGCATCCGGCACGACGTCGCGTTCGTCGGCACGCCGGGGCCGGGCGCCCTGGTGATCGCCGTGTGCACGCGCGGCTACGACGAGGCGCACGCGGAGGAGGCGCTGCGGGCGCTGGGCTCCCTCGCGATCACCCTGGCGGAGGATCGCTAGGCGCCGTCGACGGCGGGCCGGGCCGACGCCACCCACATCGCCGCGGCCATCGTGGCGAGCACGCCCGCGACGAGGGCCAGCGGCACCGTCCACCCGTGGGACGCCTCGTGCACGGCGCCCATCACGGTCGGGGCGAGCACCGCGCACCCGTAGCCCGCCGTCTGGACCACCGCCGACGACCGTCGCGCGACCGCGACGCCCGGGCTGCGCTGCGCCACGAGCGTGAAGATCACGGTGAAGTTGCCGCCCTGGGCGGCGCCCGCCAGCCCCACCCACAACCACCACAGGCCGGGCGCCAGCAGCAGCCCGAGCGGCAGCGAGATCCACATCGCCGCCATGAGCATCGCGACAGCGCGGGCCGACAGGCCGCGCGAGAACGCCGCCGGCACGAGGAACGACCCTGCCACCGCGCACAGCTGGAACGGGGCCGCCGCGCTGCCCGCGCCGGCGGCGCTCATGCCGAGCCGGTCGTGGAGGATCTCGGGCAGCCACGCCGTCACGGCGTAGTAGCCGAAGGCCTGCCCCGCGAACGCCACCGACAGCAGCACGACGAGGCGCCGGACGGCGGACCTGGCCTTCGGGTCGAGGGCGTCGAGCTCCGCGCGCGCCGACGGCGGCCGGACGCGGGCGCCGCCCTCCCCGCGCGGTGCCGCGGCCCGGCCCCGGGCGGCGAGCCGTCGCCCGGCGGGCACCCAGGCCGCGATCGCGACCACGGCGAGCACTCCCCACCCCGCGAGCGCCCACTGCCAGCCGAACGCCGTCGCGAGCGGCACGGTGAGCATGGTGGTGAACGTCGACCCGAGGTTCATCGTCGCGCTGTACGCGCCCGTGACCGCGGCGGCCCGGCGGCGGAAGTCGCGGGTGATGACCACCGGCACCGCGACGTTGCCGATCGTGATCGCGACGCCCAGCACCGCGCTGCCGGCGAGGGCCGCCGGCACGGAGCCCCCCGAGCGCAGCAGCGTCCCGGCGAGGATCCCCACCATCGAGGCGCCGAGCGACAGCTCCGGGCCCGCGCGCGCCACCAGCACCGACGCCAGCGGCGTGCACAGCGCGAAGCAGAGCACCGGGACGGAGGTGAGCAGGCCGGCGCCCGCGGACGTGAGGCCGAGGGACGCGGCGACGTCGTCCACCACGGGCGGCAGGGACGTGATGGGGGCGCGCAGGTTGAGCGCGACGAGCAGCAGCGCCGCCAGCAGCAGACCGGCGCGGGCGCCGTCGTCGCGGGCGGAGGGGGAGGGGTAGGACGTCACGCGGCGGGCATCTCCGGGATCATTCGTCGAACTGCGCGACGACGGTGCGCAGCAGGGCGGCGAGCTGGGGGCGCACCGCGGCGGGCAGCGCGTCGAGCACGCGCGCCTCGACGTCGAGCAGGTCGCTCATCGCGGCGTCGACCCGCTGCCGGCCCGCTGCGGTGAGCTGCACGAGCACGCCGCGGCGGTCGGACGGCGCGCGGTGGCGCTCCACCAGCCCGCGCTCCTCGAGCCTGTCGATGCGGTTGGTCATGGTGCCGCTCGTCACGAGGGTCTGCGCGACGAGGACGCCGGGGGACAGGCGGTACGGCTCGCCGGCGCGGCGCAGCGCGGACAGCACGTCGAACTCCCAGGTCTCCAGGTCGTGCCGGGCGAACGCGCCGCGCCGCGCGCGGTCCAGGTGCCGCGCGAGCCGGCTGACGCGCGAGAACACGGTCAGCGGCTCGACGTCCAGGTCCGGGCGCTCGCGGCGCCACGCGTCGACGATCCGGTCGACCTCGTCGGACCGTGCCTCCACATCCATGCGCCGAGACTACTCCCGGTCTCTCGACGTCAAGAATCTTGACGCGTGTGATCTACCTCAGGCGTGGCCCGCCTCGCCCTCGACCGTCTCGACGAGCACCTGCCCGGCGGTCGCGCGGCGCGAGGAGCGCAGCGTGACCCACGCGACGACCGCGACGACGACCGCGACGGCGGCGGCGACCAGGAACGCGGCGTGCACGCCCGAGACGTAGGCGCCCTCGGCGGCACGGGCGGCGACGTCGTCCAGCCCGGCGGGCACCGACCCCTGCGCCAGGCCCTGGAGCGCGCCGTCGTCGAGGCCGAGCCCGGCGGTGCCGGCGTGGACCTTCGCGGCGACGACGGCGGACATCACGGCGGTGCCGAGCGCGCCGCCGATCTGGATGCACGTGGACTGGAAGCCGCCCGCGACCCCGGCCAGGTGCACGGGCGCGGACCCGACGATCGCCTCCGCTCCGGCGGTGATCGTCATCCCGGTGCCCATCGCGAGGACGACGAACGCGACCGCCATGACGCCGTACGGCGACCCGGCCGACGAGGTCAGCAGCACCAGCAGGCCCACGGCGGTGAGGCCCAGGCTCAGCGTGCCGGTCGCGCGCGTGCCGATCCGAGCGACGAGCAGGGCGCCGACCGGGGCGGAGACGATCGAGACGGCGGACATCGGCAGCAGCATCAGGCCGGCGTCCAGCGCGGTGGCCCCGCGCAGGTTGATGAAGAACATCGGCAGGATGAACGTCGAGCCCATCAGCACGAAGAAGTTGGCGGCGATCATCAGCCCCCCGGTGCCGACCGTCGTCCCGCGAAAGAGCGACAGCGGCAGCAGGGCGTCGCCGGTGCGCGCCTCGGTGCGGGCCTCCAGGGCGACGAACCCGACGATGACGAGGACGCCGAGCGCGAGCAGCCCGAGGGTGCGCGCGTCGCCCCAGCCCCACGTCTCGGACTGCACGATGGCGAAGACGGTCGCGACCAGCCCGAGCGCGAGCACGACGACACCGCGCAGGTCGAACCTGCCGGTCGTGGGGAAGCTGGTGCGGGGGAGCAGGAACAGCCCGTAGACGAGGCCGGCGGCGGCGACCGGGACGTTGACGAAGAACACCGACGGCCAGCCGGACGACGCCTCGAGCGCACCGGCCAGCGTGGGGCCGACGGCGATCGCGATCGACGAGACGCCGCCCCAGATCCCCACGGCCATGCCGAACCTCTCGCGCGGGAAGGTGGCGCGGAGCATCGCGAGGGTCTGCGGCATGAGGATGCCGGCCGCGACGCCCTGCACGACGCGGAACGTGATGAGCCCCGTGGCGGTGGTCGACAGGCCGATGGCGACCGAGGCCAGCGTGAAGAGCACGAGGCCGCTCAGGTACAGCGTGCGGTGGCCGTACCTGTCGCCGAGCTTGCCCGCCAGGATCAGGGTGGCGGCCAGCCCGAGGAGGTAGCTGTGCGTGACCCACTGCAGCTGCACGAACGTGGTGCCGACGTCGGCGGCGATCGCGGGGTTGACGATCGAGACGACGGTCGCGTCCAGGCCGACCAGGAACAGCCCGAAGGCGACGCCGACGAGGGTCAGCGCGGGACGCCCCCGCAGCGGTCGGTGCGCGGGCGGGGACGCGGTGACGTCGGGGGCGAGGGCCGGTGCGCTGCTCACGGTGGCTCCTTGGTGTGGAGGGGGGCGCCGTCGGTGGGCCGGACGGCGCGCGCAGAGGAACGCCCGGGCCGCGGCCCGGGCGGAGAATGATTATGAAACTATAACTATATCGACGGCCTAGGATCGGGCCATGCCCGACGAGACGATCGTCACGCCCGGCCTGGCCGACCTCGCCGACGTCCTCGTCGAGCTGGCCCGCCACCTGGACGTCCGCTCCCCGGAGCTGCGCGACATCGTGCCGCTCACCGGGACGGAGGTGGCCGTGATCCGCGAGATCCACCGCACGTCGCGTCCGACGCCGTCGCGCATCGCCGTCGCGACGGGGCTCGCCCGCAGCAACGTCAGCACCGCCCTGCGCGCGCTCGAGGCGCGCGGGCTCGTGCTGCGCGAGCACGCCGACGGCGACCGGCGCACCGTCCGGCTGGTCGCGACCCCGCTGGCCGACGAGCACCTCGCGCGCATCAAGGCGTTCTGGGACCGCCGACTCGGAGCCGTGCCGGACGACGTGCGCGACGCCGCGCTCCGCGCGCTGCCGGCCCTCGGCGCGCTCGCGGAGGCCCTCGTCGAGGCTCGCGCGCAGGAGGCCTGAACCACCTCGGCAGGGCCGGTACTACCTCGGCACGGTGGTACTACCTCGGCGTCAGGCGGGCTCGAGCCGGACGACGACGGCCTTGGACACGGGCGTCCGGCTCGTCTCGGCCGTCGCGCCCAGCGGGACGAGGACGTTCGCCTCCGGGAAGTAGGCCGCGGCGCACCCGCGCGCCGTCGGGTAGGCGACGACGCGTTGCCCGCGGAGCACGCGGTCGACGCCGTCGTGGTACTCGCCGTGCACGTCGACGGTGGTGCCGTCCGCGATCCCCAGCTCCGCGAGGTCGTCGGGGTTGACCAGCACGACGGAGCGCCCGCCCTTGATGCCGCGGTAGCGGTCGTCGCGGCGGTAGATCGTGGTGTTGAACTGGTCGTGCGTGCGGATGGTCTGCAGCAGCAGGCGCCCGGGCGGGCACTCGACGGCCGCGAGCTCGTTGACGGTCAGGTGGGCGCGGCCGTCGTCGGTGGGGAAGGTGCGCGAGTCACGCGGGCCGTGCGGCAGGCGGAAGCCGTTCGGCCGCCGCAGCTGGGCGTTGTAGTTCTCGCAGCCCGGTACGACGCGGGCGATGTGCTCGCGGATCACGTCGTAGTCACGCTCCATCGCCGCCCAGTCCACGGGGCGGTCCGGCGAGCCCTGCCCGCCGGGGCGGGCGCCGAGGACGGCGCGCGCCAGCCGCGTGACGATCGAGACCTCCGACAGCAGGCCCGGCGCGACCGGCTCGACCTTGCCGCGCGAGGCGTGCACCGCGCAGACCGTGTCCTCCACCGACACGAACTGCTCGCCCGACGCCTGCCGGTCGATGTCGGTGCGCCCCAGGGTGGGGAGGATGAGCGCCTCCCGGCCGACGACGGCGTGGGACCGGTTGAGCTTCGTCGAGATCTGGACGGTGAGGTCGGCGTGGCGGACCGCCGCCTCCGCGGCGCCGGTGTCGGAGATCGCCCCGACCAGGTTCCCGCCGAGGGCGACGAGCGCCTTCACACGCCCGGCCGCCATCGCCTCCACCGTGCCGACGGCGTCGAGGCCGTGCTCACGGGGGGACGAGATGCCGAACTCGGCGTCGAGCGCGTCGAGGAAGCTGTCCGGCATCTGCTCCCAGATGCCCATCGTGCGGTCGCCCTGCACGTTGGAGTGGCCGCGGATGGGGGAGGCCCCCGCGCCGGGCCGGCCGATGTTCCCGCGAAGGAGCAGCAGGTTGACGATCTCCTTGATGGTCGGCACCGCCTTGGTGTGCTGCGTCAGGCCCATCGCCCAGGTCACGATGACTCGCTCGGCGCGGAGGTACCGCTCGGCGAGCTCGTCGATCTCGGCGCTGGTGAGGCCCGTGGCGGCGAGGACGGCGTCCTCGTCGAGGTCGGCCAGGTGCGCGGTGAGCGCCTCGAGGCCCGAGGTGTGCGCGGCGAGGAACTCGTGGTCGAGCACCGTGCCGGGGGCGGCGGCCTCGGCGTCGAGCACCCGCCTCGACACCGCCTGCAGCAGGGCCATGTCGCCGCCGAGCCGGATCTGGAGGAACTGGTCGGCCAGCCCGGTGCCCCGTCCCGCCAGCCCGCGCACGGTCTGCGGGTTCTTGTACCGCTTCAGGCCGGCCTCGGGCAGCGGGTTCACGGCGACGATGCTCGCCCCGTTCTCCTTGGCCTCCTCCAGCGCGGTGAGCATGCGCGGGTGGTTCGTGCCGGGGTTCTGCCCCATGATCACGATGAGGTCGGACCGGGCGAAGTCGTCGTAGGTGATCGTCGCCTTCCCGACGCCGATCGTCTCGCCCAGCGCGGCGCCCGTGGACTCGTGGCACATGTTGGAGCAGTCGGGCAGGTTGTTGGTCCCGAAGGCACGCACGAACAGCTGGTAGACGAACGCGGCCTCGTTGGACGTGCGCCCGCTGGTGTAGAACGACGCCTGGTCGGGGGAGTCGAGCGCGTTCAGCCGGTCCGCGACGATCGCGAACGCCTCGTCCCAGGAGACGGGCACGTAGTGGTCGGACCCGGCGGCCTTGTGCACCGGCTCGACCAGCCGCCCCTGCTGGCCCAGCCAGTGCTCCGTGCGGGTGAGCAGGTCCGAGACCGGGTGCTCGGCCCAGAACGACGGCTCGACGACGAGCGGCGTCGCCTCCCACGTGACCGCCTTCGCGCCGTTCTCGCAGAACTCGGCGGGCTTGCGGCGGTCCGGGTCCGGCCAGGCGCAGCTCATGCAGTCGAAGCCCTCGCGGTGGTTCATCGACAGCAGCAGGCGCGCCGTCCGCGTGGGGCCCATGTCGCGCAGCGCCGGGACCAGCGCGTGCATGATGCCGGGCACCCCGGCAGCCCAGTCCTTCGGCGGGCGGACCTCCGCGGGCTGCGGCTCCAGTGGCTCGCCCTCGCCCCGGACGTCCCCCGGCTGCTGCGTGGTCATGCGGCGTCCCCTCTCCGGTCGCGGTGCCCGCGGCCCTGGCGCGCACCGTCCTGCTCGACGGCCTGCTCGACGACGCGGTGCTCGCCGGCGTAGACGACGAGCGTCGGGTCGCGCACGAAGCCGACGAGCGTCAGCCCGGCGGAGTCCGCGAGCTCCGCGGCGAGCGACGACGGCGCCGAGACGGCGGCGAGCACCGGCACCCCGGCCATGACGGCCTTCTGCGTGAGCTCGAAGCTCGCCCGCCCGGACACCACGAGCACCGTGCCGCGCAGCGGCAGCCGACCGGCCGCGGCGGCCCAGCCGACCACCTTGTCGACCGCGTTGTGCCGGCCGACGTCCTCGCGCACGACCAGGGCCTCGCCGGTCACGGCGTCGAACAGCCCCGCCGCGTGCAGCCCGCCCGTGCGGGCGAAGACGTCCTGCGCGGCGCGCAGCCGGTCGGGCAGGGCGGCCAGCAGGGCCGCGTCCACTCGGACCGGGTCGCCCGCGACGTCGAAGGCGCTGCGGGTGAACACCGCGTCGATCGACGACTTGCCGCACAGGCCGCAGGCGCTGGAGGTGAAGAACTCCCGGGCGAGCCCGGGGTCGGGCGGGGTGACGCCCGCGGCCAGCGCGACGTCGAGCACGTTGTAGGGGTTCTCGCCCGGGGCCGCCGGGCCGGGCGCGCAGTAGCGCGCGCCGGCGACCTGCGCGCCGTCGGTCACGACGCCCTCCGAGACGAGGAAGCCGGTCGCGAGCTCGACGTCGTGCCCCGGGGTGCGCATCGTCACCGCGTAGGAGCGCCCTCCGACGCGGATCTCCAGCGGCTCCTCGCCGGCGAGCAGGTCCTCGCGGCGCGCGGTGCGGCCGCCGATCGTGACGCGCCTGACGCGGCGTCGGACGGTGACGCGGGTCATACCCGCAGGCCTAGCAGACCCCCGCGCCGGGCACAACGGCAGCCCGTCGACCGCGGCCCGCACTCGACCTGCCGGGGACGCTCGACGCGCCTACGGTCGGGGGACCGGCTCAGACCGGGCCGGACGTGTTCAAGGAGGAGCACCATGGCAGACACGAACCGCGCGGTCGCGTACAAGGGGCCGGGCGAGGTCGACGTCATCGACATCGACTACCCGACGTTCGAGCTCAAGGACGGGCCCGGGGTGAACCCGGCGAACGTCGGCCGGCAGGTGCCGCACGGCGTGATCCTGAAGACCGTCGCGACGAACATCTGCGGGTCGGACCAGCACATGGTCCGCGGGCGCACGACGGCGCCGAAGGACCTCGTGCTGGGCCACGAGATCACCGGCGAGGTCGTCGAGGTGGGCCGGGACGTCGAGTTCGTCACGGTGGGCGACCTGGTCTCCGTGCCGTTCAACATCGCGTGCGGACGCTGCAAGAACTGCAAGGAGCGCAAGACCGGCATCTGCCTCAACGTGAACCCCGACCGCCCGGGCAGCGCGTACGGGTACGTCGACATGGGCGGCTGGGTCGGCGGGCAGGCCAACTACGTGCTGGTGCCGTACGCCGACTGGAACGTCCTGAGGTTCCCGGACAAGGACCAGGCGCTCGAGAAGATCATGGACCTGACGATGCTGTCCGACATCTTCCCGACGGGGTTCCACGGGGCGGTGACCGCGGGCGTGGAGGTCGGCTCCACCGTGTACGTCGCGGGGGCCGGGCCGGTGGGGCTCGCCGCCGCCACGGGGGCGCTGCTGCTGGGTGCCGCCGTCGTGATCGTCGGCGACATGAACGCCGACCGGCTGGCGCAGGCGCGCTCGTTCGGCTGCGAGACCGTCGACCTCACGAAGGGCGGCCCGGTCGAGCAGATCGAGCAGCTCCTCGGCGTGCCCGAGGTGGACTGCGGGATCGACGCCGTCGGCTTCGAGGCCAAGGGGCACGGGTCGGACTCGGACCACGAGGCCCCGGCCACCGTGCTCAACTCGCTCATGGACCTCACGGCTGCGGGCGGGGCGCTGGGCATCCCCGGCCTGTACGTGACCGGCGACCCGGGCGGCATCGACGAGGCCGCGCAGAAGGGCTCGCTCTCGCTCAGCCTGGGCACGGGATGGGCCAAGTCGCTCGCGTTCACCACCGGACAGTGCCCGGTGATGAAGTACCACCGCGGGCTGATGCAGGCGATCCTGCACGACCGGGTGCAGATCGCGAAGAACGTCAACGCGAAGGCGATCACCCTCGACCAGGCCCCGCAGGGGTACGCCGAGTTCGACGCCGGCGCCGCGACGAAGTACGTCATCGACGCGAACGGCTACCTCGCCGGCAAGTGACCTGTCAGGACTAGGGCCACGGATGCAGGGCTCTGGTCCTGACAGCTCGTCGGTCAGGCGTCGTCGTGGGCGCGCAGGAAGCCGTCGGCCAGCGGGAGCACCTGGTCGGGGAGCTGCCACAGGACGCCGTGCCCGCCGCCCGGCACCAGCTCGACGCGGGAGTCGCGCACCATCTCGGTGACGCGGCGGCCCGCGGCGACCGGGTCGCCGAGCCTCGTGCCCGCGCCGAAGAACGCCAGGGTGGGGGCGGCGATCGCGCGGAGCCGGTCGTCGGGCAGGGGGCGCGGCCACGGCGTCCGACGGCGGTAGCGCATCGCCGCGCGGGCGAGGGCGCGGTCCTCGTCGGCGAGCGTCACGCCCGGCGTCAGCCACTCGTCGAGGCGGGCGAGGTTGCGCGCCGTCGGGAGGGCTGCGGCGCGGACCATGCGCGAGACCACCTTCCGGTCGGGCTTCACCAGCGCGGTGATGCCCTCCCCGAGGACGAGCGCTCCCACGCGGCGGGTGGCACCGGTCGCCCCGGACGCCAGCAGCGCGGCGAACCACGCGCCCTCGGAGTAGCCGAGGACGTGCGCGCGCTCCAGGCCGAGGCCCTCGAGGAGCTGGGCGCCCCATGCGGCGTAGTCGTCGGGCGAGGTCAGCGGCGCGGTCTGCTCGCTGCGCCCGGCGGTGCCGACGACGTCGGGCGCGTAGACGACGCGGTCCGCGGCGAGGGTGCGCACGACGCCGTGCCAGCTGAGGCCCGTGCCGTTCAGCCCGTGCAGCAGCACGAGGGGAGTGCGGGGCCCGGTGCCGGACCGGCGCACGTGGGTGGGGCCGTAGGCGGTCTCGACCCGGACGTCGTCGGACGGCAGCGGCCAGCGGGCCTCGAGGTCGCGGTACGCCGCCCCGTACGCGGTGCGAGCGGCCTCGCTGGTGAATCGGCCTGTCGACGGCATCGGACCTCCTGGTGCGCGGTTGATGGTATGACCGTACCATCAACATGGTGCGCACGTATCATCACCCCGGGTCGACCAGGCGTCGGCCAGCACCGACAGCACCGACGACAGGGAGAGACGTGCCGCGACGTGTGGACCATGACGAGCGACGCCGCCAGATCACCGACGCGTGCCGCCGCGTCATCGCGCGCGACGGGCTCGAGGCGGCCACGTTCCAGGCCGTCGCCGCCGAGGCGGGGGTCTCCGTACGGCTCGTGCAGTACTACTTCGGCCACAAGCACGGGCTGCTCGTCGCGACGCACCGCGCGGTGATCGAGAGCTCGGCCGGCCGGTTCGGCGGCGACGCGCCCGGTGCGGGCCCCGGGTCCGAGCCGCCCCCGCCGCGCGCCGTCCTGCGCGCCGTGCTCGCCGCGCTGCTGCCGCTCGACGACGACCGCCGCGCGGACGCCGTCGTCCTCGCCGCGTTCCACGCCGCCGCCCTGACGAACGAGGCCGTCACCCCGGAGGAGCTGCGCGGCGCCCCGCGGGCGCTCGTCGACCTCGTCGCGGCGCAGCTGTGGCGAGAACGGGGCGACGGCGCGGGCCCGGGGGACAGGGCCCGGCTCGACGCCGAGCTGGTGCTCGCGTCGGCCGCCGGGCTGACCCAGGGGATCCTCGCCGGGCACGTCACGGGCGAGACGGCGCTCGCGGTCGTGGACCGGCTGCTCGACCACCTCGTCGACCCCGCCTGACGCTCGATGCGGGCGGGAGGATCAGCGGGACTTCGTGAGCTCCGGCTTCTTCACCATCCCGGACAGCCCGTTCCAGGCGAGGTTGGTCAGGTGCGCGGCGACCTCGGCCTTGTCGGGGCTGCGGGCGTCGAGCCAGTACTGCCCGGTGAGGGCGACCATGCCGACGAGCATCTGCGCGTAGAGCGGCGCGGCCTTGCGGTCGAGGCCGTTCGCCTTGAACTGGTCGCCGAGGATGTGCTCCACCAGGGTGGCGACGTCGCCGATGAGGCTGGAGAACGTGCCCGTGGCCTGGGCGACGGGGGAGTCGCGCACCAGGATGCGGAAACCGTCCTCCGACGCCTCGATGTAGCCGAGCAGGGCCAGCGCCGTGCGCTCCACCAGCACCTTCGGGTGGCCGCCCTCCTCGAGCGCGCCGGTCAGCGCGGACGTCAGGGCGCGCACCTCGCGGTCGACGACGACGGCGTAGACGCCCTCCTTGCCGCCGAAGTGCTCGTAGACCACCGGCTTGGAGACCTCGGCCCGCGCCGCGATCTCCTCGACGCTGGTGCCGTCGAAGCCCTTCTCGGCGAACAGGCCGCGGCCGACCTCGAGCAGCTGCTCGCGCCGCTGGCTCGCCGTCATCCGGGCGCGCGGCGGACGCTTGGACGCGCGGGGGTCGGTGGGCATGGGGTCATTGTGCCCGGGCGTGCCGCCGGGACGCGAGGACGGTGCGCGCCGTCGGCACGGGCCACGCGGCGGCGGCGGGCGGGAACGCCGGCACGACGGCGGACAGCAGCACCATCACCGGGTACCGCCGGACCAGCAGGTCGGCGAGCCGGTACGGCGTCAGCGCGACGCCCAGGAGGCGCCGTCGACGACGGACCCGATGTCGGCCGCGCCGAACACGGCCCCGGCCTTGTCGCAGTGCCCGACGGCTTCGAGCTCGCCGCGACGCTGTCGCGCGGCGTCCGGCGCGTGCCGGGTGTGGCGCGTGCCACGGCGCCCGGGGGCGCCGAGGGGCCGGACGCGTGCCGGGGCGGTGGTGCGGACCTGGCAGACTGAGGACGGACGCCCGACGGTGCCGCGCCTGCTGGGGCGTGAACCCGGCCCGGGGGCCCGATCCGCCTTGGTGTAATCGGCAGCACAGAGGTTTTTGGTGCCTTTGGTCCAGGTTCGAGTCCTGGGGGCGGAGCTCGGCACCATCGACAGAGCACACCCGAGAAGAGACGGAGCACTCGTGGTCTCGACAGGACCGGACGCCGCAGGTTCGACCGGCGCAGCACCCTCCCACCCCAGTCCGGCGGCCGTCGTCGTCCTCGCCGCGGGGCAGGGGACGCGGATGAGGTCCGCGACGCCGAAGGTGCTGCACGCCCTGGGCGGGCGGAGCATGCTCGGCCACGCGATGACCGCGGCCCGCGAGCTCGACCCGCAGCAGGTGGCGGTCGTCGTCCGCCACGAGCGCGACCTCGTGGCCGCCGCCGCGGCGCAGATCGACGCCGCGGCCCTCGTCGTCGACCAGGACGAGATCCCCGGCACCGGCCGCGCCGTGCAGTGCGCGCTCGACGCGCTCGACGCCCGCGCGCACGCCGGGCGTGCCGCGCAGCTCGTGCACGACGACGCCGTCGACGACGAGCTGCACGCCGACCACGCCAACGGCGGCGACCACCCGCTGGGCGACGGGCTGGACGGCGCCGTCGTCGTCCTCGCCGGCGACATCCCCCTCCTCGACGGCGCCACGCTGGGCCAGCTGCTCGCCGCGCACCACGAGGACGGCAACGCCGTCACGATCCTCACGACCGAGGTCGCGGACGCCACCGGCTACGGCCGCATCGTGCGCGAGGCGGGCACGGGTGACGTGCTGGCGATCGTCGAGCACAAGGACGCGACGCCCGAGCAGCGCGCGATCCGCGAGATCAACAGTTCCGTCTACGTCTTCGACGCCGCGGTGCTGCGCCGCGGGCTCGGCGGCCTGGACCGCGACAACGCGCAGGGCGAGGTCTACCTCACCGACGTCGTCGCCTCCGCGCGGGCCGAGGGCGGTGCCGTGCGCGCCGTGCTCAGCGACGACCCGATGCTCGTCGAGGGCGTCAACGACCGCGTGGCGCTCGCGACCCTGGGCGCCGAGCTCAACCGCCGCGTGCTCACGGAGTGGATGCAGGCCGGCGTCACCGTCGTCGACCCGGCGACCACCTGGGTGGACGTCGACGTCGAGCTCGCCCCCGACGTCACGCTGCTGCCCGGCACGCAGCTGCACGGCGCCACCAAGGTGGAGTCCGGCGCGACGATCGGCCCGGACACCACGCTGACCGACGTCGAGGTGGGCCCCGGCGCGACCGTCGTGCGCACGCACGGCTCGCTGTCGGTCATCGGGGAGAACGCGTCCGTCGGCCCGTTCGCGTACCTGCGCCCGGGCACCGAGCTGGGCACGAGGGGCAAGATCGGCACCTTCGTCGAGACGAAGAACGCGCAGATCGGCGAGGGCTCGAAGGTGCCGCACCTGTCCTACGTCGGCGACGCGACGATCGGCGAGCACACCAACATCGGCGCCGCGTCGGTCACGGTGAACTACGACGGCCAGAAGAAGCACCGCACCGTGATCGGCTCCTACGCGAAGACGGGCGCCGACAACATGTTCGTCGCTCCCGTGACCGTGGGCGACGGCGCGTACACGGCCGCGGGCTCCGTCATCGTCAAGGACGTGCCGGCGGGCGCGCTCGGCGTCGCCCGCGCCCAGCAGCGCAACGTCGACGACTGGGTGGAGCGCCGCTGGTCGGGCTCGCCGGCGGCCGAGGCGGCCGCCCGCGCCCGCGCCGAGGGCTCGGGCGGGCAGCTCGGTGCCCAGGCGCAGCGTCAGCTCGCCGCGCACAATGCCCTCACCGGCGCCATCCCGGTGGTGCCCCCCGCCGACAGTTCCGACCCGACCGAAGGAAGCACGCAGCGATGAACAACTTCATCCCCGGCACCGGTGAGCGCACGCTCGTCCTCGCCACCGGTCGGGCGCACCCGGAGCTCGCGGAGGCCGTGGCGAAGGAGCTCGGCATCGAGCTGCTGCCCGTGTCTGCGTACGACTTCGCGAACAGCGAGACGTACGTGCGGTTCAGCGAGTCCGTGCGCGGCTCGGACATCTTCCTGCTGCAGAGCCACACCGCCCCGGTGAACCAGTGGCTCATGGAGCAGCTGCTCATGGTCGACGCGGCCAAGCGCGGTTCCGCGCGCTCGATCACCGCCGTGGCGCCGTTCTACGCGTACGCGCGCCAGGACAAGAAGAGCCGTGGCCGCGAGCCCATCTCGGCCCGCCTCGTCGCCGACATGCTCAGGACGGCGGGCGCGGACCGCATCCTCAGCATCGACCTGCACACGCCGCAGATCCAGGGCTTCTTCGACGGCCCGGTCGACCACCTGTGGGCCATGCCCGTGCTGGTCGACTACGTGCGCACCCGCGTGGACGTGTCCAACGCCGCCGTCGTCTCGCCCGACGCCGGCCGCATCCGCGTCGCCGAGCAGTGGGCCGCCAAGCTGGGCGGCTGCCCGCTGGCCTTCGTCCACAAGACGCGCGACGTCACCCGCCCCAACCAGGCCGTCGCCAACCGCGTGGTCGGCGAGGTCGAGGGGCGCGACTGCGTGCTCGTCGACGACCTCATCGACACCGGCGGCACGATCGCCGAGGCCGTCAAGGTGGTCATGGACGCGGGCGCCCGCTCCGTCACTGTGGCCGCCACGCACGGCGTGCTGTCCGACCCCGCCGCGCAGCGCCTGCAGGAGTGCGGCGCCGCCGAGGTCGTCGTCACCGACACGCTGCCGATCACGGCCGACAAGCGGTTCGAGAAGCTCACCGTGCTGTCCGTCGCCCCGCTCGTGGCCCGCGCCATCCGCGAGGTCTTCGACGACGGCTCCGTGACGAGCCTGTTCGACGGCAACGCCTGAGCGACGCCGGAGGCCCGGGGCGCACGCCGTCCCGGGCCGCGGCGTCCCCGAGGGAGGCACGGTGAGACGGTGGACGTGACCGTGGTGGTCCCCACCTACAACGAGGGACCGAACGTCGCCGAGCTGGTCCGTCGTCTCTCCGCCGTGCTCGGCCCCGACGGCGAGGGCCGTCGTGTCGCGCCCGGCGGCGCCGAGATCCTGTTCGTCGACGACTCGAAGGACGACACCCCCGCCGTCATCGAGCGCGTCGCCGCCACCGCCGCGCTGCCCGTGCGCATGATCCACCGCGAGGTGCCCGACGGCGGGCTCTCGGGCGCCGTCGTCGCCGGCCTGCGCGCCGCGACCGGCGAGCGCGTCGTCGTGATGGACGGCGACCTGCAGCACCCGCCCGAGATGGTGCCCGTGCTGCTCACCACCGCGCGCGAGACCGGCGCCGACGTCGTCGTCGCCTCGCGGTACACCGGCCGCGGCGACGCCGGCGGCCTCGACGGGCGGTACCGCCGCTGGGTCTCCAAGGCGTCCGGGCTGCTGGCCCGGTCCATGTTCCCCGTGAAGCTGCGCGACGTCTCCGACCCGATGACCGGGTTCTTCGTCGTCCGCCCCGGTGCCGTCGACCTGGCAGGGCTCCGCCCGCGCGGCTTCAAGATCCTGCTCGAGATCCTCGCCCGGCAGCGGCTCGTCGCGGTCGAGGAGCCGTTCGTCTTCGGGGAGCGGTTCGCGGGCCGGTCCAAGGCCACCGTCGCCAACGGGCTGCGGTACGTGGAGCAGCTCACGCTGCTGCGGTTCGGGCGGCTGTCCCCGTTCGCGCTGATCGGCGCGCTCGGCGCGGTCCTGAACCTCGCGATCCTCGCGGGGCTCCAGGGGCTCGGGGTGCACTACCTGCCCGCCGTCGTCTGGGCCAACGTCGTGACGATCGTCATCAACTTCCTGCTGCAGGAGCGGTTCGTCTTCGCCGACCTGCGCGACGGCGCGCACGGCTTCTGGGGCCGTTTCGTGCGGTCCTTCGCCTTCAACGGGACGGAGGCCGCGGTCCGCACGCTGCTGCTGTGGTGGATCGTCGAGCGCGCCGTGCCGCATCCCGAGCTGGTGCAGGCGGTGCTCATCCTCGTCGCGTTCGTCGTGCGGTTCGTCTTCCAGGCGCAGGTGGTCTACCGCCCCCGCGGCGCGTCACGGGCCCGGGAGCGCACGGGCGAGCACGCCCAGCCCTGAGCCCGGGCCTGACACGCCCTGCCCCGAGGGGGCTATACTCGTCCGGTTGCCTCGGCGAGGGACGTCTGACGGGCGCCGGTCACCCAGGTCGTACAGGTCACGCACCTGCGACCCGGCCGCCACCCTCAGCGCAGGATCCGTCGGATTTCCGTGATCGACTGGGCGGCTGTCGGTGCACCGCGTTCTGCGGGTGCTCCCACGGCGCGCTCTCGATCGCGTCCGTCACGTGTCCCACGCCGACGCAACCGCAGTTCGCGGGGACCACACCCTCGTGGACAGCCGACGGCTCCCTCTGGCCGTCGGCACGCACAGACATCCCAGGAGTGATCCACGTGTCCGACATCAAGCTCGCCGCCGAGGCCCGCACCGAGTTCGGCAAGGGCGCCGCCCGCCGCATCCGTCGCGAGAACAAGATCCCCGCCGTCCTGTACGGGCACGGCGCGGACCCGCTGCACATCACCCTCCCGGGCCACCAGACGATGCTGGCGATGCGTCACAGCAACGCCCTGTTCTCGATCGAGCTGGACGGCAAGACCGAGCTCGCCGTCGCCAAGGACGTGCAGCGCACGCCGGTGAACAGCACCATCGAGCACATCGACTTCCTGATCGTGCGCCGCGGCGAGAAGATCGCCGTCGACGTCACGGTGAACGTCGTGGGCGAGTCGGCCCCGGGCACCATCCACTTCGTCGAGGCCCAGACCCTGTCGGTCGAGGCCGAGGCCACCCACCTGCCCGAGTCGGTCGACGTCTCCATCGAGGGCCTCGAGGCCGGCCAGCACGTCACCGCCGGCGAGGTCGAGCTGCCGAAGGGCGCCACGCTGCTCACCGACCCCGAGGCCGCCGTCGTCCAGATCGCCGAGCCGCGCGCCGAGGCCGCCGCCGAGGGCGAGGAGGCCGAGGAGGGCGAGGCCGCCGCCGAGGAGACCACCGAGGCCGCCGAGTCCACCGAGGGCTGACACCACCTCACGCCCAGGGCGCCCGGTACCGTGCGGTTCCGGGCGCCCTTCGCGCGTCCACGCCCTGTGACCCGCGCACCCGCCGCCGAACCCTGGAGAGAGAACGTCGATGACCGAGACCCCGTGGCTCGTGGTCGGGCTGGGCAACCCCGGCCCGAAGTACGCGGGCAACCGGCACAACGTCGGGCAGATGGTGCTCGACCTGCTCGCCGAGCGCACCGGCGCGCGATTCTCGCGGCACGCCCGCGCCCAGGCGGCCGTCGCGGAGACGCGACTCGGCGTCCTGCCCGGCGGGCGCCCCGGCCCCCGCGTGGTGCTGGCCAAGCCCTCCACGTACATGAACACCTCGGGCGGGCCCGTCGCCGGGCTCGTGAAGTACTACGGCGTCGACCCGGCCCAGGTCGTCGTCGTGCACGACGAGGTCGACATCCCGTTCGACACCATCAAGCTGAAGTCCGGCGGCGGCGAGGGCGGGCACAACGGCCTGCGCGACATCACCAAGGCCCTCGGCACCAAGGACTACGTCCGCGTCCGCGTCGGCGTCGGCCGCCCCCCGGGCCGCACGGACACCGCCGACCACGTGCTCAAGGACTTCTCCGCCACCGAGCGCAAGGACCTGCCCATCCTCGTCGACGACGCCGCCGACGCCGTGGAGATGGTCCTCGCCGAGGGGCTCCTCGCCGCGCAGGGGAAGTTCCACACGAAGGTCTGACTCCGTGCGGACCCTGGCCTGACCGGGCTCTTCACCCGGGTGGAAAGGCCGCCACGGGGTCCTTTCCGTGCCCCGGTCTCCTTACGCTCGACGGGCGGTCCCGACCGTCCGCACGAGGAGGAACCATGGGCCCGACGGTGGCACTGGCGCACGACTACCTGACGCAGCGCGGGGGCGCCGAGCGGGTAGCGCTGACGATGGCCCGGGCCTTCCCGTCGGCGCCGCTCTACACGACGCTGTACCACCCCGACGGGACGTTCCCCGAGTTCGCGGACGTGGACGTGCGCCCGTCGCGGCTGGACCGTGTCGGCGCGCTGCGGCGCCACCACCGCCTGGCGCTGCCGCTGCTCCGCGGCGCGGTCGAGAGCCAGCCCGTCGAGGCCGACGTGCTGCTCGCCAGCTCCAGCGGGTGGGCGCACCGCTACCGCGGAGCGCGACGCACCGTCGTGTACTGCTACGCGCCCGCCCGCTGGCTCTACCAGCGCGACCGGTACCTCTCCGGGGCTTCCGGCCGGGCCTGGAAGGAGCGGTGGCGCACCGGCCTCGCCGGCGCCGCGCTCGACCTGCTCGGCCCCGGGCTGCGCGCGTCCGACACGGCGGCCGCCGCCCGCGCCGACGTCTACCTGGCCGTCTCGACCGTCGCCCGGCGCGCCGTGCGCGAGGCCTACGGCATCGACGCCGAGGTCGTGGCTCCCCCGCCCGCGATGGAGCCGGAGGGCCCCGTGACGCCGATGCCGGGGATCGCCCCCGGATACCTGCTCTGCGTGGCCCGGCTGCTGCCGTACAAGAACGTCGACGTCGTCGTCGCGGCCGCGCGGCGGCTCCGCCTGCCCCTCGTCGTCGTCGGGGACGGCCCCGACCGCGAGCGGCTCGAGCGTCTCGCGGACGAGCGGGTGCATTTCGTGGGCAAGGTCGACGACGCGCAGCTGCGCTGGCTGTACGGCCACGCGTCGCTGCTGGTGGCCACGTCGTACGAGGACTACGGGCTCACGCCGCTGGAGGCGGCGGCGTTCGGGGTCCCGGCGGTGACGCTCGGCACGGGCGGCTACCTGGACACCGTGGTCGACGGCGTGACCGGGCTGTACGTGGACGGCCCGGACGCCACGCCGGTCGCCGAGGGGATCGAGGCCGCGCTCGCCCGCTCCTGGGACCAGGAGGCCATCGGCGTGCACGTGAAGGGGTTCTCCAGGGACGCGTTCGTCGCCCGGCTGCAGGCCGTGGTGGCGCAGGAGGCCGTGGCGGCCGGGGTGCCGGGGACACAGGGGGAGGTAGGGGGCCGATGACCGTCCGGGAGTTCCTGCGGGTGATGTGGGAGGGCAAGTACCTCCTGATCGGGTCGGTCGTGCTCGCGCTGGCCGCCGCGTGGGTGTACGCCGACCGCAAGCCCGAGGTGTTCGAGGCGACCGCGACGGTCCAGATCAACGCCGTCGAGCTGGGCGACAGCACGTCGCCGGCGGCCACCACCACGAGCGTCGACACCGACCCGGGGCTCGTCGAGGCGCCCGGTGTGCTCCAGGTGGTGGCCGAGGGCGTGGCCGCGGGAGCGGACCCGAAGGCGCTCGCCGCCCAGGTCTCGGGAGCGTTCGACGCCTCCACGCAGGTCATGGCGGTCACCACCACGGCGGGCGCCCCGGGCGACGCGGTCGCGCTGGCGAACGCGGTGGCGTCCGCCTACGTCGACAGCCTGCCCGGGGTCATCGACGACCAGATCGCCGAGATCGACGCCCGCCGCGACGCGCTGCGGGGCCAGCTCGACGCGGTCGACAAGCAGGTGAAGGACAAGCCCAAGGACCCCCTGGCGGGAGCGGAGCGCTCCACCATCATCGACCAGTACCAGACCCTGTCGGCCAGCAGGAGCACGCTCGAGTCGATCGTGACGCCCGCCCAGATCCTCACTCCCGCGACCGGTTCCTCAGCCGTCGTGGTGGGGCTGCCGCGGGCCAGCATCGTCCTTCTCGGCGCGCTCGCCGGGCTCGCGATCGGGGTCGGCCTCGCCCTCGCCCGCCGGGCCCTCGACTCCCGGCTGCGTGGCCGTGCCGACGCCGCGGCCGCGGCCGGCGTCCCGGTCCTCGCAGAGCTCTACGGGGTGACCCGGGCCGCCAAGTCGTACCGCCGCACCCCGGTGCTGCCGATCTCGAGCCGGGTCGCCTCCCCGTTCACCGAGTCGATCCGGGAGCTGCGCACCGCCCTGCACGTGGCGATGCAGGACCGCGAGCACGCCGTGGTCGTCGTGACGGCCACCGACCCGCACGCGCCGCGGCCGTTCATCGCCGCCAACCTCGCGGCGTCGTGGGCCATGAGCGGGCGGGCCACCGTCGCGGTCTCGGGCGACCTGCGTCGTCCGGACCTGGAGGACCTCCTGCCGCGCCCGAACGGTCCGGGCACCGGTCCGGACGGGTTGCGTCCCACCCAGGTGCCCAACCTCCGCTTCCTCGCCCTCCACGACCCGACGATGGACCCTGCGGACTACCTGGCGACGGACCGGGTCCGTGCGACCGTCGAGGCGGCGCGGGACGCCGGCGAGGTGCTCGTCATCGACGCGCCGCCCGTGCTGGCGGCGGCGGACGCCACGATCCTCGGCGCCTACGCGGACTGCGTCGTCCTCGTCGCCACCGCCGGCCGGACCGCGCGGAGCGTCCTCGCCGAGGCGGCCGAGCGGCTGCGCATCAACGGCGTACCGCTCACCGGCGTCGCGCTGGCCGGGGTGAAGGGCGACAGCCGGATGGTCTACGCGTCGACCTACGGCGAGCCCGTCGAGTCGGACCCGTCCGACGGTCCGTCCGCCGCGGTGCCCGACCCCGTCGACGAGACGGCGGACCGCACCCCGAGCGGTCCGCAGGGCACGCCGGACGACCGGGCGCCCACCGGCTCGGACGACGACGCGTCCCCGGCCCCGGCGCGCGACGAGTCAGGCCCCGCGCGGGCGGTCACGCCGCCGACGCCGGTCCGCCCCCCGGCGTTCCCGCCCACGGGGGTCCGGGTCGCGACCGTGGCCGCACCGCCGTCCGCGGAGCAGGAGCCGCCGACGCCCGCGCAGGTCGCACCCACGATCGGCCGGCTGCTGCGGACCGCGCGCTCGTCGTGACGGTGCCACCGGGCGCTGCCGAGCGGCCGCTGCGCGTCGTGGTCGTCGACCACACCGCGGCGCTGGGCGGCGGGGAGCTGGCGCTGCTCCGGCTGGCCGCGGAGCTCGACCCGAGCCGCGTCGAGCTCCGTGCGATCGTGCTGGACGACGGCCCGCTCGTCGAGCGGCTGCGGGCGGCCGGAGTGCGGACGCTCGTGGTCCACACCGGGGCGCGGTCGCGGGGCATGGACCGGCACGCGCTCGGCGGCTCCTGGCGCGCGGTGCTCGCGGTGGGCGAGACCGCCCGGCTCGTGGTCCGGGTGGCCGCGGTGCTCAGGAGCGCGGACGCCGACGTCGTGCACACCAACTCGCTGCGCGCCGACGTCGTCGGGCTCCTCGCGGCCCGGTGGTGCCGGGTCCCGGTGGTGTGGCACGTCCACGACCGGATCGCCGACGACTACCTGCCGCCGGTGGCGGTGCGGCTCCTGCGCGCGCTGGCCCGCCGGGGCCCGCGCGCGGTCGTCGCGAACTCGGAGGCGACGGCCCGGACGCTCCCGGGGGTGCGCGACCTCACCGTCGCGCACCCCGGGTACGCGCCGGACCAGGCGGTGCCCGCCTACGACGACCGGGTGCCGCCGGAGCGCCCGGTGGTCGGGCTGGTCGGCCGACTCAGCCCGACGAAGGGCCAGCTGGAGCTCGTGCGCGCCGCGCGGACGGTGCTCGACCGGCGTCCCGAGGTGCGGTTCCGCCTGGTCGGGGGAGCGCTGTTCGGCGCCGACGACTACGCGGACGCCGTCGACGCGGAGATCGACCGGCTCGGGCTCCGCGCCGCGGTGGACGTGGTCGGCTTCAGCGACGACCCGGCCGGCGAGCTCGACCGGCTGTCGGTGTGCGTGCACGCCTCGCCCGTCCCGGAGCCGTTCGGTCAGGTGGTCGTGGAGGCGATGGTGCGCGGCGTCCCCGTGGTCGCGACGGACGCCGGGGGCGTGCCGGAGATCGTCCGGCCGGCAGGGGAGGAGCTGGGCGTGCTCGTGCCGCCTGGTGATCCGGATGCACTCGCCGGGGGCCTCCTGGCGGTGCTGGACGACCCGGGGGCCGCCGACCGGCGCGCCCGGGCGGCCTACGACGACGCGACCCGGCGGTTCCCCGCCCGCGGGACCGCGGACGCCGTCACCGGGGTGTGGGAGCGGGTCGCCGGACGGCGTCGACGACGTCGGACATGAGGGCGACCTGGTGCGCCCAGGTGGGGATGGGCTCGGGGTCCGTGCCGGGTCGCCCCGCCGGCCCGCGTGTCGGCTCCGCGAGCGCGTCCCGGACGGCAGCGGCGAAGCCCTCCGGCGGGGCGACGGCGACCCGCGGGTCGGCGGTGTCGCGGAAGCCGGCGACCGGCGTCGAGACGACGGGGCGCCCCACGGCCCGGTACTCGTAGAGCTTGAGCGGGTCGAGGCTGTCCGTGAAGTCGTCGACGACGTGCGGGACGACGAGCGCGTCGGCGTGCTGGAGGTACGCCGGCACCGCGCCGAACGGTCGGGCGCCGAGCACGACCACGCCCGCCCGGCGCAGCCGGTCGACGTCGGGCCGCTCCAGCGCGACCGGGCCCACCAGCACCAGGGAGCCCACGCCGGCCAGGGCGCGGGCGGTGGTCTCGCACAGCCCGACGTCGAGCCGGTCGGCGTGCAGAGTGCCGACGTAGACGGCGGTCGCGCCGCGCGGGAGGTCCGCCGGCCGGGCCGCGGGGCGCCGGTACCGCTCGACGTCGACGCCGTTGGTGACCAGCACGACCGACCGGGCGTCGGCCTTGCGGGACGCCAGGGTGGGGGAGCAGACGGTGACGGCCGCGGCGTGCTCCACCAGGTACCGGTCCGACTCGGCGACGCGGCGGGACTCGGCCGGGCCGCGCGTGGCCGCCGTCCAGTCGTCGGTGACGTCGTACAGGGTGGGCCAGCCGCTGACGCGCGCCAGGGTGGCGCCGTACGGGTCGTTGACCCACAGCACCGGTCTCGCGAGCCCGAGGCGCCGGGCGGCCCGCACGACGACGGCCGCGCGACGCTCGTCGCCGTGCGGCGCGACCCGCCGCGGCAGCAGCTTGGTCGGCTCGAGCAGCCAGAGCCGGCGCGGGCCGACGCCCTCGACGTCCGGGGCGGGCCGGAGCCCTCGACCGGGCCGCGGCCGGGCGCCACGGGTCACGGCGTGCACAGGGTCGCTGACCGGCTCGACGAAGAGCACCCGGGCCGACGGGCGTTCGCGCAGGAGACCGGCGACGAGGTACTGGTTGCGCCGCCAGACGTCGTCCCACGGCTCGAGCGACATCACGACGATGTCGGGGCCGACGGTCTCGCGGACCGGTGTCACGACAGCACCTGCCGGTACACGCGCTCGGTGGCGGCCGCCTGGCGTGCGACGGAGAACTCGGCCTGCTGCCGGGCCTGCAGGGCGGCGCCGTAGCGGTCGCGCCGGCGGGGGTCGTCCGCGAGGGCGCGCAGCCGCCGCCCCGCGTCGTCGACGTCCCCGGTGGCGTACAGGCCGGGTCCGCCGGCGGAGCCGAGGGACTCGACGTGCCCGCCGGAGCCGTCGGCCACGACCGGGACGCCGCTCGCCATGGCCTCGAGCACGCTCAGCCCGAAGCCGTCGCCGGGGGTCGGGGCGAGGAAGAGTCCCGCGTCGGCCAGGAGCGCGGGCACGTCGTCGCGGTGGCCGAGGAGATCGACGGCCCCGTCCAGCCCGAGCTCGCTCACGAGCTCCTTGGTCGCCACCTCGAGCGAGCCCGACCCGGCGACCCGCAGGCGCCAGCCGCGGTCGGCGAGCCCCGACGCCGCGAACGCCCGGACGCCGGAGTCGACCCGCTTCTCCGGCTCGAGCCGGGACGCGATCAGCACCACGGGCGACCGGAGCGCCGCGCCGCGCGGGTGCGGCCGCTCCTCGAGGCCTGCGACCACCACCCGGCTCGGGCCGTCGATGCGGTCCTGCACGAAGGCGCTGATCGCGATCTGGGCGGCGACGGTGCGACGGATCACCGGCGCGGCGACGCGGCCGGCGGCGCTGCGCCCCCGGACCAGGGCGAAGTGCCGCGTCACGACGAGCGGCACGCGGTGCAGGAGCACCCGGGGGACGAGGCACGCCGCGATCTCGCCCGCCGTCATGTGCGCGTGGACGACGTCCGGCTGCGGCCCCCGCACGAGCGAGCGTCGCGCCCGGGCGACCGTCGACCCCGGCCTGAGCTCGACGTCGTCGCCGACGACGGCGCGCATCGGCTCCTCCGCACCGCCCACCACCGCGACGACGTGGCCCGCCCGCGCCTGCGCCCGCGCGAGGCGCGCGACGTGGGCCTCGACGCCGGCGTACGCGTCCGTCACGACGACGTGCGTGATCCTCATGAGCGGCCACCGGGGAGCAGGAGCTCCTCGCCCTGCGCCGGGACCGGCTGCCCCACCGGGGCCAGGGCGGCTCGCGCCGCGCGTCGACGGACGCGCGCCGGCCGGTCGTCGAGGAGGGGCGCTCCTGGCGCCTTCGCGAACCCTTCGGCGCCCAGGCAGACCCCCACGAGCAGGAAGGGCAGGGACACGATGATCGCGACCCAGAACTGGTCGAACTGGCTCGCCACGAGGCGCGACGCGAGCAGGGCGACGGCGAGCGTCCCGAACCGGCGGTCCATCCGCCACGCGACCACGAGCGTGCCCAGCATGAGGACCGCGAACCCGGCGAGGCCGACGATGCCGACCGAGGACAGCACCTCCGCGACCGCGTTGGGCGGTTGGAACCCGAGCTCGGGCCCCACGGTCCACCAGCGCAGCCCGGCGCCGAACCACAGGTGCTCCCGCCAGACGTCGAACCCGCCCTCGATGCCGACGGCGCGGAACGCCGTGGAGTTGAACGGGTCGTCGCCGGAGAGGTCGTCCTGCACCCGGCTCGCGACGAAGATGGCGGCGGGGGCCATGGTGAGCAGCATGAGGATCGGGGTCTGGCGGCGTCCGCGCCCGGCACGCAGCGCGAGCACGATGAGGCCGACACCCAGGCCGACGATCGCCTGGCGAGACTGCACGGCCATGAGCGCGAGCACGAGCAGGTAGAAGGCCGGCACCCGGAACCAGGCCGGCCACCGCAGCCACGGCTGACGCACGAAGACGAGCAGGGCGACCGAGGCGAAGATCGGGCCCGCGAGGTTCTTGTGCAGCTCGAACGGCCAGCTCGGGTAGACCGGCGACACGTCGCCCTGCGCGAGCCGCACGGCGGCGGTCGCGCAGGCGTCGAGCGCGATCGCGAGCACGAACACGGTCAGGAGCGTCAGCCCGAGCGTCGCGTGCCCGGACCGCCCCACCGCCCAGCCCACGACCAGGGCCCCGCCCACCAGCAGCCACGCGTGGAACCACTCGATCGAGTTCTGGGCGAAGGGGGTGGCGACGACGGCGAAGAGCGTCGCGAGCTGGTACACCGCCGACAGCCAGAGCATGGACCGCAGGGCGGGCGTGAACGGGCGCGGTGAGAAGAGGACGGCGACCCAGAAGGTCGCGAACAGGGTCACGTCGCCCAGCGACATGTTCAGGGAGTCCCCGCCCACCCGCTCGGCCACGACGAAGGTGGGCATCGCGACCACGGGGACCAGCGAGGGGTCGTAGAGCATCACGCAGGCCAGCACCGCGACGGAGGTCACGGCCACCCCGAGGGTGAGATCGTGGGCGAGCACGTAGGTCGCCGCGAGGACGACGACGCCGAGGACCGCCGCCCACGTCGCGACGCGCGTCGTGGACAGCAGGCTCGACACGATGCCCGTCTTCATGCCCGTCCGCGGCTCCCCGCTCGTCCGCGGGCGCAGGTGGTGGGCGCCGGGCCCGCCGGCGCTCACGACGGCACCGCTTCGCGGTCCTCCAGCGACGCCGGCCCGCCGAGGTACGCGCGCAGACGCCGCTGGGCGTGCTCCCGGCGGGGCCCGCGCAGCGCGGCGGAGCGCAGCACCGCACCCGCGACGAGACCGGCACGGGCAGCGGTCCAGCCGGCCGCACCGTAGTGCTTGCGCAGGTAGCGCTCCTGCGACGCGTGGAAGTGCAGCTCGCGGACCCGGACGTCACCACCCGTGCCCGCGCCCTCGTGCACGACCTCGGTGGTGGGCACGAGGGCGTGTCGCCAGCCCTGCCGGTCGGCCCGGTACGCCCAGTCGGTCTCCTCGGCGTAGAGGAAGAACCGCTCGTCGAGCCCGCCGACACCGCGCAGCGCGGCTGCGCGGATCAGCAGCGCGGAGCCGATGACGAAGGTGCGCTCACGCGGCAGCCGGAGCCGGCCGAGGCCGGCGGCCTCCAGCCATGCCCGCGCCGGAGAGGGGAACGGCCAGACGACGCGTCCCGGTCGGCCCGCGCCGTCGACCTGCGAGGGGCCGACGCTCGCCAGCCCGGGGTCCGCGTGCAGGGCCTCGTGGAGCGTCGCGACGGTCTCGGGCCCGACGACGGCGTCGGGGTTGAGGAGGAACACGTCCGCTCCGGGGTCCTGCCGGTGCGCGAGCGCCACGTTGACGGCCGCCGCGAACCCGAGGTTGCGCCCGGGGTCGTGGTAGGCGGCGCCGAAGACCTGGGCGAGCGCGCGGTGCCGCGGGTCGGACGAGTTGTCGACCACGGTGATCGGAAAGGCTCCCGCCAGTGGCTCGAGCGCGGAGCGCAGCAGGTCGGGGTGGCCGTAGGCGACGACCACCACCTCGACCCGGGGGGCCGGCCGACCTGCCGTGCCTTCGTGCGCGGCCGGACCATGGTCGCGTGCCGGCGCGCCGAGGGCCGCCTCGTAGACCGCGCGGTACCGACGGGCGACCTCGGGCCACGAGCACTCGCGTGCACGATCGAGCCCGGCCAGGCGCAGCGTGCGCGCGGTCCGCGGGTGGGTCGCCTGCCGGATCCCGTCCAGCAGGGCGTCGGGTTCGTCCGGTGCCACGAGGACACCGGCGCCGGCGACGAGGTCCGGCACGGAGCCGACACGGGTCGCCACGACCGGGGTGCCGCACGCCATCGCCTCGACCACCACGCGGCCGAACTGCTCGGCCAGGCCCGGGGCGTGCCTCGACGGCACGACCAGGACGTCCAGCCCGCGGTAGAAGGCGGGAAGGTCGTCGGTGTCGAGAGGGCCGAGGAAGTCGACGCGGTCGCCCCACGGGGCGGCGATCCGCCGCAGCCTCGCCTCCTCCGGACCGGCGCCCGCCACCACGAGGTCCAGCGCCTCGTCCCGGGCGACGGCCGCGAGGAGCACGTCCACCCCCTTCTGGGCGGTGAGGCGCCCGGCGTACCCGACGCGCACCCGTCCCGGCGTGCGCGGCCCGGCCGGCCGTCTCCCGAGCTCTGCTTCGTCGGCGGGAGAGAACACGGTGGTGTCGAGACCGAGCGGGATCCGCTCGACCAGCCCCCGGGCGCCCTTGTAGCGCACGATACGGGCGGCGTCGTGGTTGCAGGTGACGACGGCGGCGGCGCCGCGCAGCGCGGCCGCCTCGAGCGCCCGGAACGGCCACGGGTACCGCTTGAGGAGGTTCTGCGCGGAGTAGAGGAGGTACGGCGCGGGGCGGGAGCGCCGCCCGCGCGCCGCGTCCACGAGCCGCCGCGCGGCGCGGACGCCCAGGATCTCGGCGGTCGCGAGCGCCACGGGCTCCTCGTGGATGTCGAGGACGTCCCACCGCTCGCCGAGCACCCGCCACAGGGCCCGCGGGTCGTAGAGGAACAGGGCGGGGTGCCGGCCGAACGTGCGCGCGGTCTCGAGCTCCTCGTCCGGCGACGGCGCGGGGCGCACGTCGCGGCCGCCCTCGTCCCAGACGGCGGCCGTGAGGACGCGGACGTGGTCGCCGCGCCGGCGCAGCTCGGCCTCGCGGCCGCGCCAGGCGTCGACCACCGCGCTGTGGGAGATGCGCAGGATCCTCATGGCTCCCGATCCTCGCCGCCGGGGTGCGGCCGGGGAACGTCGCAGGCCCGGAATCACCCGGGTGACGAGGCTTTTCACCCCGGGCAACCCTCACGGTGGGAGGAGGTCGCTGGTTAGCGTCGAGGCGGCGGTGAAGCCACCGGCCCGCGGGACTCCCTGCCCGCGGGACCGGCCGGACGACGACGGGGGACGGACCATGCGAGTGCTCGTCGATGGTGACCGCGGGTACGTGGGTGCGGTGCTGGTGCCGTTCCTGCAGGCGGCAGGCCACGAGGTGGTCGGCCTCGACGCCGGCTGGTACGACGGCTGCGACTTCGGGCCCCCGGTGACGGGGTACGAGCAGCGCACCGGCGACGTCCGGGACGCGCGGCCCGAGGACCTCGCCGGCTTCGACGCCGTGATCCACCTCGCGGCCATCTCCAACGACCCGTTGGGGCACCTCAACCCGCGGGCCACCTACTCGGTGAACACCGACGGCGCCGTACGGATGGCGCGCGCGGCGAAGGCGGCCGGGGTGACCCGCTTCCTGTTCTCGTCGTCGTGCTCCCTGTACGGCGCGGCGGGCGACGAGCCCGTCGACGAGGGCGCCGAGTTCCACCCCGTCACCCCGTACGGGGAGTCGAAGATCCAGGCCGAGCGCGGCCTCTCCGCGCTCGCCGACGACGGCTTCTCGCCCACGTTCCTGCGCAACGCGACCGCGTACGGCTCGTCGCCGCGGCTGCGGGCCGACATCGTGGTCAACAACCTCACCGGCACGGCGTTCACGCGCGGCGAGGTGCGGCTGCAGTCGGACGGCTCGCCGTGGCGGCCCCTCGTGCACGTCGAGGACATCGCGCGGGCGTTCCTCGCCGGGCTCGAGGCCCCCCGCGAGGTGGTGCACGACCGGGCGTTCAACGTGGGCCGCGACGAGGACGTCGTCCAGATCCGCACCGTCGCCGAGCAGGTCAGCGAGGTCACCGGCGCCCCCGTGACCTTTGCCGCGGGGGCGGGGGCCGACACGCGCAACTACCGGGTCGACTTCACGCGCATCCGCACCGAGCTCCCTGCCGCTGCCCCGCGCTGGACGGTGCGGGACGGGATCAGGCAGATCTGGCAGGACGTGCACCGGTTCGGCCTCACCGCCGACGACTTCGAGGGCCCGCGCTTCGTGCGCCTGCACCGGGTGAGCGAGCTCGCCGCGGGCGGCGCTCTCGACCTGGAGAACCTGCGCACCACGGCGGTGCGGGCATGACCGCCGTGTCGGCGGCGCGGCACGCCGCCACGCCCGAGAGATCCGCCGCGCCCGAGGGGGCCGCCGTGCCCGCGCCGTCGTGCCGGCTGTGCGGCGCACCCCTGACCCGTACCTTCGTGGACCTCGGGATGTCGCCGCCGTGCGAGACCTACCCCACCGCCGAGCAGGTCGACGGCCCGGAGGCCTTCTACCCGCTGCACGTGCGGGTGTGCGAGCAGTGCCTGCTGGTGCAGCTGCCCGCCTACGTGCCGGCGGAGGACATCTTCGACGACTACGCCTACTTCTCGTCCTACTCCGCGTCGTGGGTGGAGCACGCGCGGCGGTACGTCGACGACGCGGTGGACAGGCTCGGGCTCGCCCCCGAGCGGTCGTTCGTCGTCGAGGTCGCGAGCAACGACGGCTACCTGCTGCAGCACGTCGTCGCCCGGGGGATCCGCTGCCTCGGCATCGAGCCGTCGGGCAACGTGGCCGCGGCCGCGGTCGAGCGGGGCGTGCCGACGGTGGTGGAGTTCCTGGGCGAGGAGACGGGGCGGCGCGTGCGGGCCGAGCACGGCCCGGCCGACCTCGTCGTGGCCAACAACGTCTTCGCGCACGTGCCGGACATCGTCGACTTCTCGCGCGGGCTGCGGCAGCTCGTCGCCGACGACGGGCGGGTGTCGATCGAGATCCCGCACCTGCTGCGCCTCGTCGAGGGCAACGAGTACGACACGATCTACCACGAGCACTACAGCTACCTGTCGCTGCTCACGACGCAGCGGGTGCTGGCCGCCGCCGGGCTCACCGTGGTGGACGTGGACGAGCTGCCCAGCCACGGCGGCTCGCTGCGCACGTGGTCCGTGCCGACGCCCGCCGGCGCACCGGCCGGCGGCGGGCCCGCGCCGTCCGCCGCCGTGGCGCGCGTGCTCGCGGCCGAGGCCGCTGCCGGCCTGCACACCGTGGAAGGTCACGCCGGCTTCGCCGAGCAGGTCGCCGCCGTGCGCGACGACGTGCTGCGCTTCCTGCTCACCGCCCGCCGCGAGGGCAAGCGCGTGGTGGCGTACGGGGCGCCCGGCAAGGGGAACACGCTGCTCAACCACTGCGGCGTGCGCCCCGACCTGATCGAGTTCGCCGTCGACCGCAACCCGTACAAGCACGGCCGGTTCACGCCGGGCATGCACCTCCCCATCCACGCGCCCGAGGCGCTCGACGCGGCCCGGCCGGACTACGTCGTCGTCATGCCGTGGAACCTGCGGCGGGAGATCTCGGCCCAGCTCGCGCACGTCGCCGACTGGGGAGGCCGGCTGGTGACGTTCCTGCCGCGCCTCGAGGTCTTCGAGCCGGGCACGTGAGCGCCGTCGTGCCGGGCTGGCGCTGCCGGTGGTGCCGGTCGGACCGCGCCACCGTGGTGCTCGACCTGGGCTCCCAGCCCGCCGCCGACCTGTTCCCCGAGCCGGAGGCACCCGCTCCTGACCCCGTGCACCCGTTGCGCATGGTGATGTGCGACCGGTGCCGCCTGGCCCAGCTCGAGGAGGACCCGACAGGTCCCGAGGAGCCGCTCGGCGTGGAGCCTGCCGCCCTCGTCGCGCAGGCGCGGGCGGGTGTGGCCGACCTCGTCGGGGGCGGGCTGCTGGGCCCCGGCACGTGGGTGGAGGAGATGCGCTCCCCGCACGGGGGCTCCTGGCTGGCGCGGGTGCAGGAGATCGTGCCGGACGCCGTGCTGCTCGACGGCCCCGGCACGGTGCCCGGGCTCGCCGCCGACCTCGTCGTGGACTCGCTCGGGATCATGCACGAGGCCGACCAGCGCGCGGCCTGGGACCTGCGGCTCGACTCCCTCGCCCCCGACGGCGTCCTCGCGCTGCACGTGCACCCGCTGTCCGTGATCCTGCGCGACGGCACCTGGAACGCGCTGCGGCACGGGCACTACGCGTACTACTCGCTCACGGTGCTCGTGGAGATGGCGCGCACCACGGGCCTCGTCCCGGTCGGGCTGTGGCGCTACCCGCTGTACGGCGGGACGCGGCTGCTGGCGCTCGCGCGGGAGGGCTCGGAACCCGCCGGCCGGCACGCCCGCGCCGCGGGCGACCTGGTCGCCACCGAGCTGGCGGCCGAGGCCGCGGCGGGGATCACGGAGCCGACGGCCGTGGCGGCGCTCCAACGGCAGGTGGCCGCGTCGGCGGCGGCGCTCCGCGACTGGCTCGACGCGAGCGAGGGCAAGGTGGTCGCGTACGGCGCCGCGTCGCGCGCGGTCGCGTTGTTCGCGCTCGCCGGCGTCACCGCGGACGACGTCCTCGCCGTGGTGGACGCGTCGCCCGCGAAGCGGGGCAGGTCCATGCCGGGCGGTCCCGGGCCGCGGGTGCCCGTGCTCGGGCCCGACATCCTCGCCGAGATCCGCCCCGACAGGGTGCTGCTGCTCGTGCCCGACCTCCTCGACGAGGTGCGGTTCGCGCACCCCGAGGTGGAGGCGCTCGGGGGTCGCTGGGTGATCGCCGAGCCCGAGCCCGTCGAGGTCGAGCCGCTCAGCCGGGACCGCGGCCGCCGGAGGTGAGCGTCTCGACCAGCGCCGCCCACGACCCGGCGGCGGCGTCGCGGTCGCTGACGAGCGAGACGGGCAGCGGCCACCGCACCCCGAGGTCGGGGTCGAGGTGGTGCACCGCGACGTCCTCGGACGGGTCGTGCTCCGCGTCGATGCGGTAGCAGACGTCCGCGGTGTCGGTGAGCGTCTGGTGGCCGTGCAGGCAGCCGCGCGGCACGTACAGGACGTGGAAGTCGACGTCGTCGAGCCGGAACGCCTCCCAGCGCCCGAACGTCGGCGAGCCCGGGCGGGCGTCGACGACGACGTCGTGCACGGCACCGTGCGCCACCCGCACCAGCTTGGCCTCGCCGCCCCCCACCCGGCCGTGCAGCCCCCGCACGACGCCACGTCGCGAACGGGACTGGCTGTCCTGCACGAACGCCGCCGGGTCGAGGCCCGCGTGCGCCGCGGTGGCGGTGTCGAACGTGCGCGTGAACAGCCCGCGCTCGTCGCGGTGCGGGGTGGGGGCGAGGATCAGCACGCCGTCGAGGGTCGTGGGCAGCACCTGCATGCTCCACACCGTACGGAGAGGGTCCGGGAGCGGTCGGGTGAAGTCGGCGTGGGCGCCGGATGAAAAGCCCTGCGGGCCCTTCATCCGTGCCGTGCTGCGCCGCAGACTGGCGGCGGGACCGGCCCCCTGCCGACCCCACCAGACTTCACGACCCACCTCCCGACCGCACCCGGGGGCACCATGACGCAGCTGACGCAGCACGCGACGCATCCCGACCCGCCGCAGCCCGCGGACCCCGCCCGGTCCTTCGACCGGTCGACGGCCGCGCAGGCCCGGCTGCACCGTCTCGTGCCGGGCGGCGCGCACACCTACGCGCGCGGTGCGGACCAGTACCCGGAGCGCATGGCCCCCGTGCTGGCGCGGGGCGCCGGCGCGCACGTGTGGGACGTGGACGGCAACGAGTACGTCGAGTACGGGATGGGCCTGCGCAGCGTCACGCTCGGCCACGGCTTCCGGCCCGTGGTGGACGCCGTGACGTCGGCGATCGCGGACGGCGTGAGCTTCTCCCGGCCCAGCCGCTGGGAGCTGGAGGCGGCCGAGGCGTTCTGCGCGCAGGTGCCGGGCGCCGACATGGTGAAGTTCGCGAAGAACGGCTCCGACGTCACCACCGCGGCGGTCCGGCTGGCCCGCGCCGCCACGGGCCGCGACCTGGTCGCCGTCTGCGCCGACCACCCGTTCTTCTCCACCGACGACTGGTTCATCGGGACCACGCCGATGGACGCCGGGATCCCGCGGGCGATCAGCGACCTCACGGTCCGGTTCCCGTACGGCGACCTGGCCGCCGTCCAGGAGCTCCTCGCCCGGCACGAGGGCCGCGTCGCGGCCCTCGTGCTCGAGGCCGCGACCGCGCACGCGAGCCCCCCGCCCGGCTACCTGGAGGGCCTGCGCGCCCTGTGCGACAGCACGGGGACGGTGCTCGTGTTCGACGAGATCATCACCGGGATGCGGTGGTCGGCCGGGGGCGCCCAGACCGTGTACGGGGTCGTGCCGGACCTGTCGACGTGGGGCAAGGCGCTGGGCAACGGGTTCGCCGTCTCGGCGCTCGCGGGCCGGCGCGAGCTCATGGAGCTCGGCGGCCTCGCGACGGACGCGCGGCGCGTCTTCCTGCTCTCGACGACGCACGGCGCGGAGACGGCCGGGCTCGCGGCGTGGCTGGCGGTGCACCGCGAGTACGCCGCACGCGACGTGCCCGCCGCGATGGCCGCCCAGGGCGAGCGGCTGCGTGCCGGGGTGCAGCAGGCGGTCGACGCCGCCGGCCTGACGGGCTGGGTGACGGTGTCGGGGCATCCGGCGTGCCTGGTCTTCGGCACCCGCGACCACGACGGCGCGCCCTCGCAGGCGTTCCGCACCCTCTTCCTCGCCGAGCTGCTCCGGCGCGGCGTGCTGGCGCAGTCGTTCGTGATCTCCGCCGCGCACACCGACGCGGACGTGGACCGGACGGTCGAGGCCGTCGCCGGGGCGCTGCCCGTCTACGCCGCCGCCCTGGACGCGGGCGGGACCGAGGGCTTCCTCGTCGGCCGGCCCGTCGCCCCCGCGCTGCGGGAGCGGGCCGCGCCGCGCCGTGTCCGTCATACGCCCGACGACGGGCAGGCCCTGGGAGGGACGTCATGAAGGTCGTGCTGTTCTGCGGCGGGCTGGGGATGCGGATGCGGTCCGGCCCCGACTCGCTGCCCAAGCCGATGATGCCGATCGGGTCGCGACCCGTCCTGTGGCACATCATGAAGTACTACGCGCACTACGGGCACACGGAGTTCGTGCTCGCGCTGGGGCACGGCGCGAACGCCGTGAAGGACTACTTCCTCCACTACTCGGAGACGCACTCCAACGACTTCGTGCTCACCAAGGGCGGCGAGCACGTCGAGCTGCTCAGCAGCGACATCAGCGAGTGGCGCATCACGTTCGTCGACACGGGGATCGACACGGCGATCGGCGAGAGGCTGCGGCGCGTGCGCCGGTTCCTCGACGACGACGAGGTCTTCCTCGCCAACTACGGCGACGTGCTCACGGACGCGCCGATGGACCGGATCGTCGACGACTTCCTCGCCACGGACGCCGTCGGGTCGCTCATGGCGGTGGCCCCGCAGGACTCGTTCCACGTGGTGCGCTACGACCCGGACGGCACGATGCGCGACCTGGAACCCGTGGCCGACATGAGCATGTGCATCAACGGCGGCTACTTCGTGCTGCGGCAGGGCATCTTCGACTACCTCGGCGAGGGCGAGGACCTCGTCATGGACGCCTGCGTGCGCGCCGCTCGCGCCGGCCGCTTCCGCGTGCACCCGCACACCGGGTTCTGGGCGCCGATGGACACGCTCAAGGAGCGCTCCGCGCTGGAGGAGATGAACCGCGTGGGCGACCGGCCGTGGGCGGTGTGGGACCGCGGCGCGCGCCCCGCGCCGCGGCGCGTGCCCGAGGTCGAGGTCGGCGAGGTCGTGGGTCCGGCTCGTGCCGGCGCGTGAGGTCCTGGTGCGTGAGGTCCCGGTGCGCGAGGTGAAGGTGCACGTCGGGCTGCTGGGCGAGTTCGGGGTCCACAACTTCGGGAACGAGGCGTCGCTCGCCGCGATGCTGGGCGTGCTGCGGGCCGACGACCGGGTGGTCCCGGTGGTGGTGGCCGACCGGTGCGAGGCGGTGACGGCCGAGCACGGCGTGGCGGCCGTCCCGCTGCACCATCCCGGTGCCCGACGCGGGGGAGCGGGCGGCCTGCTCGGCAAGCTGGCCGACGCGCGTCGCGCGTGGCGCACGGTCGGCGACCTGGACGCCGTGGTCGTGCCCGGCACCGGGATCTTCGAGGGGCTGGCGATCGCCCCCGGGGGGATCCCGCTCACCCTCTTCTGGTACGCGCTCGCCGCCCGCCTCCGGCGACGACCCTTCCTCGCCCTGTCGGTCGGGGTCGACGCCGCCTTCCACCCCGTCACGGCGCGTCTGTTCCGCTGGACCCTCTCCGCCGCGACCCTCGTGACGGTGCGCGACGACGGGTCGGCGCGCGCCGCGCGCCGGCTCGGGGTGCGACGCCCCCTCGACGTGGTGCCCGATCTCGTCCTCGGGCTCCCGGCGCCCGGCGCCCCCCGCCGTGAGCGCCCGCGCGTCGTCGTGGGCGTCATCGACTACCGGGGCCTCGGGACGGCGGAGGGGGAGGCGGACCGCGCCGCCTACGTCGCGCGGATGGTGCGGGTCGTCCAGCGGGTGGCGGCGTCCGGCGCCGACGTCGTCGTGCTCGGTGGCGCGCTGCCGGACGCGCCGACCGCCCGCGAGGTCGCCGCCCGTGCGGCGTCGGCCGGCCCCGGCAACGTCGAGGCCGTGGAGGCGGGGTCGCTGGCGGACGTGGCGCGGGAGACGGCCGGGTCACGGGTCGTCGCGGCGGCCCGGTACCACCACCTCGTGACGGCGCTGCGGCTGGGGGTCCCGGCCGTGTCGCTCGGCTACGGCGCGAAGCAGGGACGGCTGCTCGAGCAGTTCGGCCAGGGGGACCAGGTGCACACGGTCGACGGCTTCGACCCGGACGAGGTGGCGGACCAGGTGCTCGCCCTGCTGCGGGAGCCCGCGCCGGACACGAGGCCGGTGCTCGCGGACGCGGCCCGGCGGCTGGCGGCCCAGGAGGAGCGGCTCCGCGACGTCCTCGCCTCGACGCTTCCCGGAGCCGCCGCCGGCAGCCCGCACGAGAAGTCGGGGGCCGCCCGATGATCGGCCTCGCGCTGCCCGACGGCCCGCTGCGGGTGGTGTGCCTCGCCGCGCACCCGGACGACGTCGAGATCGCCTGCGGCGGCACGCTCCTGGCGCTCGCGGCGCGGGGTGGTGTCGAGGCGGCGTACCTCACGCTCACCGGCGACCCCTCCCGCCAGGACGAGGCGCGCACCGCCGCCGAGGCGTTCCTTCCCGGCGCGACGAGCGTGTTCGGCGGGCTGCCGGACGGGCGCCTGCCGGACCGGTGGGGTGAGGCGCGGGCCGCGCTGCACGAGCACGCCGAGCGGGTCCCGGCACCGGACCTGGTGCTGGCGCCGCGGCCCGACGACGCGCACCAGGACCACCGGCTGGTGGGGACGATGGCTCCGACCGTCTGGCGCGACGCCCTCGTGCTGCACTACGAGATCCCCAAGTGGGACGGCGACATGGGTCGCCCGTCGACCTACGTGCCGGTCCCCGACGCGCTGGCGCGGCGCAAGGTCGAGCTGCTCGACGCCTGCTACGCCTCCCAGAAGGCTCACGACTGGTGGGACCACGAGGTGTTCCTCGGGCTCCTGCGCCTGCGCGGGATGGAGTGCCGCAGCCGCTACGCCGAGGCGTACACCGTGACCAAGAGCGTGCTGTCGCTCGGCCGGGGGACACCGTGACGCGGGGCGCGCCGGCCCCCGTGCTGTCCTTCGGGCTGCCGGTGCACAACGGCGAGCGGTTCCTCGAGGGTGCCCTCCGGGCCCTGCTCGCGCAGGACCTGGAGGACCTCGAGGTCGTCGTCTCCGACAACGGCTCGACCGACGGCACCCAGGAGATCTGCCGGGCCGTCGCCGCGACAGACGCTCGCGTGCGGTACCTCCGGGCGGAGACCAACCGCGGCGGGACGTGGAACTACCGGCGCGTCCTCGAACGGTCCGCGGCCCCCCTGTTCAGCTGGGCGGCCGTGGACGATCTCTGGCTCCCCACGTTCGCCTCCTCGTGCGTGCGGGCCCTCGACGAGCGCCCCGACGCCGTGCTCGCGATGACGCGGGCCCGGCTGGTCGACGGCGACGGCACGGTCACCGACGGCCTCGGGGACGCGGACCTCGGGTTGGACGCCGACGCCGCGCACGAGCGGCTGCGCCGGTTGTTCCGGTCGCAGGCGTCGCACGTCATGTACGGCGTGATCCGGCGCTCGGCGCTCGCCCGGGCGCGCCCTCTGCGCCCCATGGTGGGCGACGACATCGTGCTGCTGACCGAGCTGCTCTGCCAGGGGCCGGCCGTCGTCGTGGACGACCGGGCGTTCCTGCAGCGGCGGGTGCCCGAGCAGCTCTCGCTGCAGGGCCAGGAGCAGGTGAAGTGGCACGCGCCGTCCGCGCGGGTCCGCTTCGCCTTCCCGCAGACGCGGCTCAACCTCGAGCTGTACCGGGCCGTCGCGACGACGCGACTCCCGCTCCGGGAGAAGGCGCGGTGCTGGACGCAGATCGTGCCGGGCTGGGTGCTGCCGAGGTGGCGGGGGATGGCCCGCGACGTCGCGACCGCCGCCGGGTTCGCGGGCTGAGCGGACGGCGTCGTGGCGCGGGAGAGGTCGCACGGGCGGAGGCGCCGGGTCGTCGCCGTCGTGGCGACGACGGCCGTCGTCGCGCTCGCGCTCGCGGTCGCCGGTGCCGCGTGGTGGTGGGACCGGGAGCACCAGGGGCAGGCGAGCCGGATCGGTGGCACGGCCGGGCCGGTCGCCGCGGAGCTGCCCGCGACGCCGCCGTCGGCGCCCGAGACGCCGGACGGGGCACACCTCGTCACGGGCGTCGGACCGGACGGGCGGTACTTCGTCGACCAGGACGGGGCGCCGGTCCTGGTGCGCGGCGACTCGCCCTGGTCGTTGCTGGTCGACCTGTCGCCCGAGGAGGCGCTGACCTACCTGGACGACCGTGAGGGGCGCGGGGTCAACGCCCTGATCGTCTCGCTGCTGGGCGCGACGGCCAACGGCGGGCCGTCCGACGACGGCGCGACCGCGGACGGTCTGCTCCCCTTCGTGGACGGTGACGTCCTGTCCTGGGTGCCGGAGTACTGGGACCGGGCCCACGCGACCCTCGCCGCCGCGGCGGAGCGCGGCATGTCGGTGTTCCTCTACCCGGTGGACGGCTGGACGGTGGGTCGCGCGTTCTCGCCGTCCTCGCAGCAGGAGTGCCGTACCTACGGCGAGCGGGTGGGCACGTGGGCAGCCGACCTGCCCGGCGTCGTCTGGATGACGGGCGGGGACTACTTCCCCGCGGCGGACGACCCGGCGGCCGGCAGCGACGTCGACCGGTGCTTCGACCAGGTGGTCCAGGGCATCCGCGACACGGGAGACCACCGGCCGTTCTCGATCCAGCTGGGCTACCCGCGCTCCGTCTCCACCGACGACCCGTACTGGGCCTCCCGGGTGGACTTCACCTTCGTCTACTCCTACCCGCCCGCCTACGACGCCGTCCGGCAGGCCTACGACCGCGAGCCCGCCGTCCCCGCGCTCTTCGCCGAGGGCGGCTACGAGGGCGAGAACAACGACGGCGGGCCGCCGACGAGCCCCGAGTCGCTGCGGCGTCAGGCCGCGTGGGCCCTGACGTCGGGTTCGCCGGGGGACTTCTACGGCAGCGACGACTGGGAGTTCCTCGACGGTTGGCAGGGCCGCCTCGACGCGCCGGGCCTCCGACAGGTCGGCGTGGTGCGGGACGTGGTCGAGGCGCTCCCCTGGTGGGAGCTGCACCCCTCCGACGACCTCGTCATCTCCGGCGCGGGGGCGGCGCGGACCGGCGACACGACGGACGTCCTCGACGGCGACCGCACGACGGCGGCGGCCACGGCGGACGGTCGCGCCGCCGTCGTCTACGTCCCGACGGAGCGTGTGCTCGGGCTCGACCTGGCGGTGCTCGCCTCCGCGGGGAGGGCGCGCTGGGTGGACCCGTCGTCCGGGGCGGCGACTCCTGTGGCGCTGACCGAGCGGATGCGCACCCCGGGGCGGAACGCCGACGGCGGGGGCGACTGGCTGCTGGTGATCGGACCGGGCTGACGCCGGCTGTCAGGTCGCGGGCATCCCCGCCGCCCTGACGGACGTCAGGCCGAGGTCGCCGAGGACGACGTCGAGGGTCCGCCGCGCCGCACGCCAGTCGTGCGCCCGCGCGTGTCGCAGGCAGCGCTCACGGGTCGTGGCCAGGAACGCGCTGTCGTCGGCGAGCCCCTCCAGGGCCGCGGCCAGGGCGTCGGGAGACCCGGGCGGTACCAGCACCCCGGCGTCGCCGGCCGCCTCGGGGATGCCTCCGGTCCGTGCGGCGACGACAGCGGCGCCGGACGCCATCCCCTCCAGCACGGTGAGGGCGAACGGCTCGGCCCACCGGGAGGGCACCACCACGACGTCGGCGGCGCGCATCAGGGCGGCCACCTCGTCCCGGGGCCGGAACGGGAGCCAGCGCACTGCGTCGCCGAGCGGCCGGGCGGCGGCCCGCAGCTCGCGCTCGTACCGGGTGAGGGGCGCGCCGGGGGCGAAGTGCGGCGTGCCGACGACGGTGGCGACCACGTCCGGCCGGCGGAGCCGGAGCAGGGCGTCCACGAGGACGTCCGGCCCCTTGTCGGGCACGGTGCGCCCGACGAACACGACCCGCAGCCGCTCCCCGGCGACCCGTTCGGCGTCACCGGGACGGAAGAGCGCGGTGTCGACCCCGTTGTGCACCACTCGCACGCGGTCGCGCAGCCGCGGCGGCAGGCGGTCCGCGGTCCGCTCGGCGACGTAGCCGCTGACGCAGACGACGGCGCCCGCGGGGTCGAGCACCCGGGCCGCCTCCCGCGGGGAGTACGTGCGCAGCAGCTCGTTGTGCGCGTAGAGCACGGCAGCGTGCCGGTCGACGTCCACGAGCGGGACGAGCTGGGGGAGGTTGTGGCCGAGGACCACGGAGGCGGGCCACCGCGCCTGGTCCGCGAGCGCGGCGGCGAGCGGCCGCCGGGCGCCGGTCCGGGGCAGGCCCAGGCGCGCCGCCGCGGCGTCGCGGTAGCGGTCGGCGCGCTGCTGCGGCACGGGGTCGTACTCGACGACGTCGGCGCTCGGGTAGCGGTCGGGGTAGGTGCCGCGCGCGACGGCGACGACCGACCGTGGGGCTCCGGGCGGGGTCGCGGACGCCAGGCCGTGCACGACCGAGGGCAGGGCGCTCCCGGTCGAGGGGGAGAAGTGGTCGCCGGGCGTGATCACGTGCAGGTGGCTCCCGGCCGGGACTCCGATGGCCATGCCGTCGAGCCTAGGTCGGGGGCGGCGTCCTCCCGGGGGTGAAACGTGCCCGCGCCCGGCTGAAAAACCGCTCCGGCCCTCGGAATGCCGGCGGTCGTCGGAAACGATGGCCGGTGTGACAGCACACGTCGTCCTCGTCCCCGCCGACGGTCCGGCGGCGGCCCGGTGCGTGCGATGAGCACGGACGAGAGGTCCGCCCCACCGGCGCCGGTGCCGAGCGCGGACGCGCCCGGCGAGGCCATGACGCGCGGCGAGCTCCAGGACCGGGCGATCCGGGGCGCCCTGTGGACGTTGGTGCACGTCGCCGTGATGCTGCCGCTGGCCTTCGCCGTCAACATCGTCGTCGCGCGAGTCCTCGGTGTCGTCGACTACGGGCGCCTCGCGTACCTCTCGACCGTGCTCGCGCTCGTCCTCACGACCATCGACCTGGGCGTCGGTACGGGCCTCGTCCAGTTCGGGTCGAAGGCGCACGCCGCCGGCCGGTTCGCCGAGGTGCGGCACATGCTCCAGGCGGCGCAGGGCTACAAGATGCTCGTGGGCGTGCCCGTGGTGGGCACGGCGGTGCTGCTGCTCATCGACGCCGATCCTGTGCTCACGGTGGTCGCCCTCGTCTTCGGCGTGCTGGTGCCCCTGACGTTCTCCGGGGCGGGGGACGCGCTCGCCATCGAGAACAAGACGGCGCAGAACGCGCAGGCGGCGATGGTCGTCAACCTCGTCGCGCAGGTCCTGGTGGTGGTCGCGGCCACGACGGTGGGCACGGCCGACGCCATCTGGGCGGTGCGCCTCGTCGCGGCCGGCCTGGGCGCGGTGGCCTACCTGTACTTCGTGGCGCCCCTGTACCGCAGGGTCCTGCTGCGCCCGCGCCTGCGCCGGTTCCCCCCGGGCTTCTGGGCGTTCGCGCTGCCGGCCGGCGCGGCCGGCCTGGTCGAGGCGTTCGTCTCGTCGCGCAGCGAGGTGCTGGTGCTGACCTGGATGTCGGAGCCGGAGGCGGCCGGAGTGTTCGCCCTCGCGATCGGGCTCGGCGTCCACCTGTTCGCCCCGGCGCAGTCGTTGCTCGGACCGCTCGTGCCGGCGATCTCGGGGCTGCGCGAGGTGGACCACGAGGCGGTGGCGGGCGCGCTGGGCCGCGCGCTGCGCGCGTCGTCGACCGCGACGGCGGGCGTGGTGGCGGCGGCGACCCCGGCGTTCGCGCTGCTCGTCCCGACGATCTACGGTGCCGAGTTCTCCGCCGTGCCCCCGGTGCTCGTCGTCCTGAGCGTGGCCGGCGGCCTGCTGGTGATGGCCGGTCCGCTCAAGGCGTTCCTCATGGCACGGCTCAAGGGCACCTGGCTGCTGTGGGCCAACCTCGCCTGCCTGGTGGTCGACGTCGGGCTGACGGTGGCGCTGATCCGGCCGCTCGGGGTCTGGGCCGCGGTCCTCGGCAACGCGGCGGCGGCCGTGCTGCTCTTCGCCGGCCTGCTGATCCTCGAGGCGCGGTCGCTGGACCTGCCGGTCCGGCGGGCGGTGGCCATGGTCCAGCCCTTCGTGCTCGGCGCCGCGATCTCGGTGCTGACGTGGTGGGGCGTCGACGCGGTCGGGGCGCCCCCGGTGCCGTCGGCGGTCGTGGCCGCCGTGCTGGGCCTCGGGCTGTTCGTGGGCGCGGTACGGCTCACCCGGTCGGGCCTCACGCCCGCCGATGCCGACGCGGTGGCCCGGTCCGTGCCGGCGCGGGTGCGCGCCGTGGCCGTGCCGCTGCTCAAGGTCGTCTCCGCGAGCCGGGCATGACGTCGAACGAGAGGGACGAAACGTTGGAAGCCAGGGCCGTCGCCTTCTACCTGCCGCAGTTCCACCCGATCCCCGAGAACGACGCGTGGTGGGGGCCGGGGTTCACCGAGTGGACCAACGTGGCGCGGGCGCGCCGCCTGTACCCGGGGCACCGGCAGCCGCTGGTGCCCGCCGACCTCGGCTTCTACGACCTGCGGCTGCCGGAGGTGCGGGCCGCGCAGTCGGAGCTGGCCGCGCAGTACGGGGTGGAGGCGTTCGCGTACTGGCACTACTGGTTCGGCAACGGGCGCCGCATCCTGGAGCGGCCGTTCGCGGAGGTGCTGGCCTCCGGCGCGCCCGAGGTGTCGTTCTGCCTGGCGTGGGCGAACCAGACGTGGAGCGGCATCTGGCACGGGGAGGCCGACCGGATCCTGGTGCAGCAGCACTACCCGGGCGTCGAGGACTACACGGCACACTTCGAGGCCGTGCTGCCCGCGTTCCGCGACCCGCGCTACCTGCGCGTGGGCGGCCGACCGGTGTTCTACGTCTTCCGGCCCGAGGAGCTTCCCGACGCCGCGGTCTTCGTCGACCTCTGGCAGTCGCTGGCGCGGAGGGCGGGACTCGAGGGCCTGTACCTCGTGGCGGAGATGAGCGACCTGCTGGGCGGCGGGCCGCGGTACGACCGGGTCAAGGAGGACGGGTTCGACGCCGGCGTGTACATGCGCATGCCGGCGGGAAACTCCCGGTCGGAGCTGCTGCGGATGCGCGCCTTCCGCAGGCTCGCCGGCGGGCCGGAGGTCTTCCCGTACTCCACCGACTGGGCCGGGCAGAACCGCACCGGCGACCTGGTCCAGCCGTGCGTCTACCCCAACTGGGACAACACGCCGCGCTCCGGCCGCGGCGGCGTGGTGCTGCACGGCGCGACCCCGGAGAAGTTCGGGGAGAACGTGCGGCAGGCGGTCGCGTCGATCGCGCACCGGCCGGCCGAGGAACGGCTGCTGTGGGTCAAGTCGTGGAACGAGTGGGCCGAGGGCAACCACCTCGAACCCGACCTCCGGCACGGCCGCGGCTGGCTCGAGGCGCTGCGGGACGGCCTGCGATGACCCCGGGCACGGCACCGGGCCCCGCGCGACCGCTCCGGATCGCGATCGTCTCCTACTACCTGCCCAGCACCAGCAAGCAGGGCATCGGCTACCAGGTGCACGAGCTCGCGACCGAGCTCGCGCGGCGCGGTCACGACGTGACGGTCCTCAGCGACTGCCCGGCGGTCGACGGCGCCGTCTACGGGCACCGGCACGTGCGGATGACCGGCTCGCTGCGCACGTTCCGGTTCGCGCTCGCGCTGCGCCGCGTCGACCTCTCGTCGTACGACGTCCTGCATGCGTGGGGCGACGACTACTGGCTGTGGCGGCGGCGCGTGCCCCGGCACGTGCGGACCCTCGCGGGGTCGTGCTTCGAGGAGGCGCGCACCATCAAGGGTGTCAAGGAGAAGACGCGGATGGTGCTCCTCGGGCTGTCCGAGGTGCTCGCGTCCCGCGTCGCGGACCGCACCGTCGTCATCTCGCCCGAGACGCGCCGCTGGTACCCGTGGGTGCGCGACGTCGTGCCCTGCGGCACGGACGTGAGCCGGTTCCGGCCCGACGCCGCGCGGCGGGCGGACCACCCCGTGGTGCTGTTCGTCGGCTACTGGCGCGGACGCAAGCGCGGCGCGGAGCTGGCGCGCCAGTTCCAGGAGACGGTGCTGCCGAAGCACCCCGACGCGGAGCTCTGGATGGTCAGCCAGGACGTGCCCGACGACGTGGGCCCCGGGGTCCGAGCCCTGGGGCGGCTGACCGACGACGAGCTGGCGCTCGCCTTCCAGCAGGCGTGGGCGTTCTGCCTGCCGAGCGACTACGAGGGCTTCGGCATCCCGTACGTGGAGGCGATGGCGTCCGGCCTGCCGGTGGTCGCGACCCCCAACCCCGGGGCGCGATACGTGACGGACGGCGGCCGCACCGCCGTCGTCGTGCCGCTGGAGGACGTCGGCACGGCGCTCGCCGAGCTCCTGGCCGACGACGCGCGGCGGGAGGAGCTCGCGGCCTCGGCGCTCGAGCGCGTCCAGGAGTTCACGCTGGAGCGCGTCGTCGACCGGTACGAGTCGCTCTACCGCGCCTGACCCCTACCCGTCGGCACGCCTGACGGTGACGGTCAGGGCAGCGGCTGCGGGGCGCAGTCGGTCAGCGCGACGCTGAACGTGGTGGGCGTGTCCGGCGTCTCGATCATGGCGCCGTCCTCGTCGCCCTCGAGCTCGATCGTGTAGACGTCGCCGGGGGACAGGTACGTGGGCCGCCACGTGTCCGTGCCGCGCTTCCACTCGATCACCAGCACGTCGCCCTCGAGGACCTGGATCCGGCAGCCGTCGGCCCACGACCCCATGTAGGGGTGGATGACCTCGCCGTCGAGGTCGCGCACGGTGCGGGAGTTCGAGCCCTCTCGCGCGTTGGTGGGGTACGCGGCCCACTCCGGCCAGGCGATCGCGCCGCCCACCCACGGCGTCCAGCCGTCGTCCGCGCACGTCGCGTAGGCGTCGCAGTGCCAGAGCGCGAGCGTCGAGTCCATCACGACGGCGTCCGCGGGGACGGTGGGCGTGGGTGTGGGAGTCGGCGTGGGGGTCGGCTCGGGGTCCGGGGTCGAGCCGTCCCCGGGGGTGTGCACGTAGGTGAACGACGAGTCGTCGTTCTGCACCGACAGCACCTGGTCGGACGGCAGGCCGGTCACCGTGTGCTGCTCACCGGCGGACAGGCGCGCGATGCTGCGGTGCGGTCCCGTGGGCGTGCCCGCGTACAGCGTCGCGGAGCCCGTGACGACGGCGACGGTGTCGCCGTTGGCCGCGGCGGCAGGCAGGTAGACGGCCTCCGACGTCGTGTACCCGTGGCGGGTCGTGATCGCGCCGGACGTCTCGGGCCAGGCGATCGCGTGGCCCGACGTCGTCTCTCCCCACGGGCAGGGCTCGCCGGTGCAGCGCCACGTGACCGGCAGGGATGCCGCGTCCTGGCCGGGCGTGGGTGTCGGGGTGGGTGTCGGGGTCGGCGTGGGCGTCGGTGTCGGGGTGGGCGTCGGCTCCGGGGTGGTGGCGTCTCCGGGGACGTGGAGGTAGCGGAACGGACCATCGTCGTTCTGGACGGACAGCACCTCGCCCGCCGGAAGGTCGGCGACCGTGAGCTCGTCGCCCGCCGAGAGCTGGCCGATGCTCCGGTGGGGTCCGGAGGGCGTGCCCGCGTAGAGCCGGGCCGACCCGGAGACCACCGTGATGGTGTCGCCGTTCGCCGCCTCGGCGGGCAGGTAGACGGGCTCGGACGTCACGTAGCCGTGCCGTGCGGTGATCGCCCCGGAGCCCGCGGGCCACGCGACGGCGTGACCGGTCGTCGACGCACCCCAGGGGCACGGGTCACCGGTGCAGGTCCAGGTGACGGGACGTGACGCGGCGCCCTCGCTCGGCTGGGGGGTCGGCTCGGTGGACGGCGTGGGCGTGGGCGTCGGTTCGGGGTCGGGCGGGGCCTCGCCCCCGGGCATGAACGCGTAGGCGAAGGTCGCGCCGTCGTTCTGGAGGGACACGACCTCGCCGTCGGCGAGGTCGCCGACCGTGAACGCGTCGCCGGCCGACAGCGCGGCGAGGTGGCGGTGCGGGCCGTCGAGCTGGCCGGCCCACACGCCCGCCGAACCCTCGACGACGGTGATCGTGGCGTCCTCGGCCGCGTCGTCGGGCAGGTAGATGGCGTCCGACGTCGTGTAGCCGTACCGCTCCGACAGCGCGCCCGAGCCCTCGGGCCACACGGCCGCGTTCCCGGTGGTCGTCTGCCCCCAGGGGCACGGCTCGCCGGTGCAGGTCCAGGTCACCGCCCGGGACTCCGTGCGCGCGGGCGCGTCTCCGTCCTCGGCCGCGGCCGGGGAGATCGAGCCGGCGGCGAGGACGAGGGCGGGGGCCAGGAGCCGTGCCGCGCGGCGGCGTCGCGTGGTCATACGGTGACGCTATGCCGCGTCCCGCGCCCGCAGGGCGGCCACCTGGGTGAACTTGCCGTCGGCCCGGGGTGAAAGCGCTCCGGGGAACGCGGCGGAGGCCGCCGAGGCGGCAGCCCCGACGAGCAGCAGCGACCCCAGGACGTCGACGGGGCGGTGGGCGAAGGCGACCACGTTGACCACGCAGGCGACCAGCACGGCGGCGACCGCCACCTCGCGCACGACGACGTGCCCGGCCCTGGTACGGCCGGGCCAGAGGACGACGAGCGCGATGGCGAGTGCCGCCGTCGCCGCGACGTGCGTGCTCGGGAACGTGTTGTACGGGTAACCGAGCGCCACCTCGTGCACGGGGCGCGGCAGGACGGCGCCGCGCAGCACGAGGGCGAGGACCGCCGCGGCGGCGAGCACCAGGCAGGCCGCCAGGGCCCGCCATCGCCGGTCGCGGACCGCGCGGACGGCGAGCGCCGCGACGACGACGCCGAGCCCCAGCACCAGGACCTCACGGGCGACGGCCGCGACGGGGTGCAGCATCGCGCCCGCGCCGGTCAGGACGCTGAACGCCACCGCGTCGACCCACTGTCCCCACGGCGCGACGACGCCGGCGCCGTACAGCAGCACGAAGCCTGCGGCCAGCGCCGCGGCCCGCGCGGCGTGGTCGCGGCGTCCCCGCTCCCGGCGTGACATGCCATCGATGGTTCTCGCTCGCGTGCGGCCCGGTCGAGGGCACGGGCGGATGAAGTTCGAGCGGGCGGGCAGGCGAGCCGGGCGCACTTTCACCCCGGTACGGGCCCTGTTCACCCGGTACGGACGGCCAGCACGCCCCTCTTGCTGATTAGCGTGGTGGCGTCCCAGAAGGGGAGTGCCGCCGGGGGACGGCGCTGATTCGGCGCACAGGAACGGTGAGCAAAATGCCTCGAGCACTGATTACCGGGATCACCGGCCAGGACGGCTTGTATCTTTCCGAGCTCCTGCTCTCGAAAGGTTATGAGGTCTGGGGCCTGATCCGCGGGCAGAACAACCCGAAGCTCGACCTCGTGCGGCGCACCGTGCCGGACGTGCGGCTCGTGACCGGTGACCTGACCGACCTGTCGTCCCTGCTGCGGGCGCTGGCCGCGGCGCGGCCCGACGAGGTCTACAACCTCGGCGCGATCTCCTACGTCGCCTACTCGTGGGAGAACGCGACGCTCACCAGCGAGGTGACCGGCAAGGGCGTGCTCAACATGCTCGAGGCGGTGCGGCTGCACGCGGGCGACGACCCCGCGGCCGTGCGCTTCTACCAGGCGTCGAGCTCGGAGATGTTCGGCAAGGTGCAGGAGGTGCCGCAGCGCGAGTCGACCCTCCTGTGGCCCCGGTCGCCCTACGGCGTCGCGAAGGTGTTCGGGCACTACATGACGATCAACTACCGCGAGTCGTACGGGCTGCACGCGTCGAGCGGCATCCTGTTCAACCACGAGTCGCCGCGCCGCGGGCCCGAGTTCGTCACCCGCAAGGTGTCGCAGGCCGTGGCGCGGATCAAGCTCGGCCTGCAGGACTCGCTCACCCTGGGCAACCTCGACGCCCGCCGGGACTGGGGGTTCGCCGGCGACTACGTCGACGCGATGTGGCGGATGCTCCAGCAGCCCCAGGCGGACGACTACGTGGTCGCGACCGGCCGCACCCACTCCATCCGCGACCTGCTCGACGCGGCCTTCGGGTGCGTGGGCGTCGAGGACTGGAGCGGCTACGTCACGCAGGACCCGCGCTTCATGCGGCCCGCGGAGGTCGACCTCCTCATCGGGGACCCGTCGAAGGCACGCGACGTGCTCGGCTGGGAGCCCCGCGTGGACTTCGAGCGGCTGGTCGCGATGATGGTCGAGAACGACCTGGACGAGCAGGCGGAGCTGGCCGGGATGCGCCCGTGACGGTCGCCCTCGTCACCGGCGTCGCGGGCCAGGACGGGTCGTACCTCGCCGAGCGGCTCGCCGCCGAGGGGGCCGAGGTGCACGGTCTGGTGCGCGCCGGCGAGCGCCCGGTCGGGCTGCCCGGCGGCGTGCGCCTCCACGTGGGCGACCTGCGGGACGCCGAGGACCTCGCGGAGCTCGTGCGCCGCACGGGGCCGGACGAGATCTACAACCTGGGCGGGATCAGCTCGGTCGCGTACTCGTGGCGGCACCCTGTCGAGACGGGGGCCGTCTCCGGGCTCGGCGCGGTGGCCCTCTACGAGGCGGCGTGGCGCCTGCAGGAGGACTCGGGGCGTGCGGTCCGGGTGCTCCAGGCGTCGAGCGCGGAGATCTTCGGCACCCCTGACCGTGCGCCGCAGGACGAGGGCACGACGGTGCGGCCGTCGTCGCCCTACGGCGCCGCCAAGGCGTACGCCCACCAGATGGCCGCGGTGTTCCGGGTCCGCGGGCTCGGCGTCTCCACGTGCGTGCTCTACAACCACGAGTCGCCGCGCCGCCCGGAGACGTTCGTGACCCGCAAGATCACCGCCGCCGCGGCCCGGATCGCGTACTGCGGCTCCGGAACCCTGGCGCTCGGCAACCTCGACGCGCGCCGCGACTGGGGCTGGGCGCCCGACTATGTCGACGCGATGGTGCGGTCGGTCCGGCACCCGGTCGCGGACGACTTCGTCGTGGCGTCCGGGACGACCCGGTCGGTGGCCGACTTCGTCGCCGCCGCGTTCGCCGCGGCCGGCGTCCACGACTGGGAGCCGCACGTCACGGTCGACCCGCGGTTCGTGCGCCCTGCCGACCCGACGGAGCAGGTGGGGGACGCCCGCAGGGCCCGGACGGTGCTGGGATGGGGCGGCACGCTCGAGTTCGAGGAGATCGTCGACCGCATGGTGCGGCACGACCTCGCCCTGCTCACGGCCTGACCGCGCTCACTCCTCGACGAGCAGGCCGCGGTCGCGGAGCGCGTCCACGAAGGCCTCGGCGTCGCGCCGCGCGACGTCGGCGGGGATGTCGTACTCGACGGCGAGCGCGTCCGCGAGGTCGCCGGTGGTGCGGTCCTCCTGCAGCAGCTTCGCCGCGAAGGCGCCGGAGCCGTTGGTCGTGAGGTACGTGGACGACGCGAGGTCGAGGATGACCAGCTCGCCGTCGATCTCCTGCCAGGTGACGCCGTCCTCGCGCAGCCTCATCGCCGTGCCTCTCGTCGCGGTTCTCCGGTCGTGCCGCCCCGAGGATAGGCCGATCCGGGGCCCGGGGTGGGGGCGGGACGGAGCTTTCACCCGGCGTCGGGTGAAAGGCGTCCGGGTGCGGGGTGACTTCGGCCAGAAGTCCTTGACCGGTGGTTGCTCGTGGCGCGACGTTGGGCGCGTCCTGCACGAACGAGGAGAGGGGAGTGCTCCGATGTACGAAGCACCGCGCATCACCGAGGTGGGCTCGGTCAAGGACGTCACGCTCGAGCAGCAGTTCGCCTTCGACTACGACGGCGACCTGTTCCACAAGGGCAAGGCGTCCTGAACCCACTCAGGGACAGGGTGCCGGTCGTTCCGACGTCGGAACGGCCGGCACCTCCGGTGTCCTCAGCGCACTCCCCGCAGCGTCCCCCCGAGCAGCCTGGAACGACGATGACGTCCTTCTACCGCCCGACGGCCTTCGAGGTCGCCGCGTGCTGGCTGCCCGGGCTGGTGCCCGACCCCGTGCCGACGACGCCTCGCGAGGTCGGGAGGCCGCTGGAGGCGATCAAGTCGTCCGTGCGCCGCGCCTCCGACGGGCGCCCGGTGGCCGTCACCTTCTCGGGCGGTCGGGACTCGTCCGCCGTGCTCGCCGTCGCGACCGCCGTCGCCCGCGAGGACGGGAACCCCGACCCGGTGCCCGTGACGTTCCGCTACCCCGGGGTCGCGGAGGCGGACGAGTCCGCGTGGCAGGAGTCGGTCGTGCGGCACCTCGGGCTCTCCACGTGGCGGCGGATCGACGTCGGAGGCGAGAACGACCTGCTGGGCGACGCGGCGCGGGAGAGCCTGGTGCGCCGGGGGCTGCTCTTCCCCGCCACCATGCACGTGAAGGACGCGATGCTGCGCGAGCTGCGAGGGCACGTGGTGCTGACGGGGGAGGGCGGCGACGAGGTGCTCGGCGACCGCCGCTCCCGGGCCCTGCTGAGGGTCGCGCGAGGCCGGGGGAGGGCGGGGACCCCCCGCCGGGCCGCCCTGGACTCGCTGCTGCCCGCGCGGCGGTGGCGCGAGCGCACCGCCGCGGCGCGCAGCACGGCGGCGCTCACCTGGCTCGGGCGCGAGACGACGGCTCGGCTCGCCGACGAGATCGCGCGCGACGCCGCGGCCGAGCCCCTGTCGTACGCACGCGGCCTGCGCTGGCTGCGCCGGAGGCGCGCGAGCCGGGTCTTCCTGGACACGTTCGGTCAGGTGGCCGCCGAGCACGACGTCGTGCTCGCCCACCCGCTGCTGGACGACGACTTCCTCGGGGCGCTCGGCGCGGCTCACCCGTGGGGCTTCCCCGACCGCACCGCGGGCATGCGCGCCGTCTTCGGCACGCTGCTGCCGGACGCCGTGTGCGCCCGGTCCGACAAGGCGTCGTTCAACCGCGCGTACCTGGGCAGCGCGACGCGCGACTTCGCCCGCCGGTGGGGCGGGGACGGCGTCGACGCCGCGCTGGTCGACGTCGACGGGCTCCGCGCCGCGTGGCTGTCCGGCTTCCCGCCCGGTCCGACGAGCCTGCTGCTGCAGCAGGCGTGGCTGGCGTCCGTCGGGGCGGAGCCGGTCCGGTGACCCCGTCCGGGGTGTGGCGCCGGGTGAGCGCCGTCCCGCTGGCGCTCCGGCTCCTGGGCGCCCTGCTGCTGCTCGAGCGCCGGCTGCGGCGATGGGACGTGGCGCGCGTCGCCCGGCGGTACGACCTCACCCTGCTGGCGTCCGCCGATCCTGCGTCCGGCGACCTCGACCCCGGCGTGCTGGACGACGCGGAACGGCGGCGGCTCCGCGTCCTGCGGCGGGTGCTGCGGCTGCCCGGCGTGAACGGCACCTGCCTGCGCTCGGCGATCCTCGCCGGCCGGCTGCTGCGCCACCGTCGTCCCGCACTCGTGCTGGGCGTCGCCAAGGCGGGTGGCGTCGTGCGGGCGCACGCCTGGCTGCGCATCGACGACAAGGACCTCGACCTGGACCGCGGCACGGGCTTCCGCCCGCTCGCGGTCCCCACCCAGGGAGCGTGACATGGACCGCCAGCTGCTGTACGGCCTGATCGTGGAGGCGCCCTTCGACCTGCACCAGGACCGGGCGGAGGAGGGCGCGGCCCGGGCCGACGTCGTGGTCGCCGCCGGCCCGGGCACCGACCAGCGCACCGCCCCCGACGGGCGGCCGGTCCTGCACCACGAGCTGGCCGGGGACCCCTGGTACACGGCCTGGGACCTGGGCGCCGACGGCTACCTGCTCCGGTTCCACGACGCGTGCGACTTCGAGGTGTCGGCCGACCTGCGCCACGTCGTGCTGCGGGAGGCGGGCGGCGTCGACCCCGGGCTGAGCCGGGTGCTCACCACCGGCGGGATGCTCGCGTTCCAGCTGTACCTGCGCGGCGAGGCGGTGCTGCACGCGAGCGCGGTGGAGGACGACGACGGCGTGGTGGCGTTCGTCGGCTACTCGGGCATGGGCAAGTCGACGATGGCGACCTTGCTGTGCGCGGAGGGAGCCGCCCTCGTCACCGACGACGTGCTGCGCCTGGACCGCGGCGACGACGGCTTCGCGGCCCGGCTGGGTGCCACGGAGGTGCGGCTGCGCAAGGGTGCCGACACGCTGGCCGAGCGGTTCGCCGCGCGGGCGCCCGGGCGCCGCGTGAGCGCCGACGCCCGGCACGTGCTGCAGCTCGGCGCTGGAGCGCGCGACCGCCGCCCGCTGCGCGCGATCGTCGTGCCGCAGCCCGACCGTGCCGGCGGGGAGCTCGTCGTGCGCCGACGGACGGGCACCGCGGCGCTCTTCGAGCTGTTGCACTACCCGCGGCTGCACGGCTGGCTGGACGAGCGCGTGCAGAGCGCCCACCTGCGCCATCTCGCCGACGTCGCCCGCACCGTCCCCGTGCTGGTGGCGGACGTCCCGTGGGGGCCGCCGTTCGCGCCGGGGCTGGGCGCTCAGGTCCTCCGGTCGGTGGGCGAGGCCTCGGCGCGCCCGTTGGTCGGGGCCGACGCGGCGTCCAGGTAGGACCGGGCCTGGACCGTGAACATCTCCGCGTAGGCGCCGTCGAGGGCCATCAGCTCGTCGTGCGAGCCCTGCTCGACCACCACGCCGTCGTCGAGCACGACGATGCGGTCCGCCGAGCGCACGGTGGAGAAGCGGTGCGACACGAAGAGCGCGGTCCGCCCGTCGAGCGTGGCCCGCAGCGACGAGAACAGGTCGTGCTCCGCGAGCGGGTCCATCGCGGCGGTCGGCTCGTCGAGGATGACGAGCGCCGCGTCCCGGTAGAAGGCCCGGGCGATCGCGACCCGCTGCCACTGGCCGCCGGAGAGCTCCGTGCCGCCGGGGAACATGCGCGACAACCGCGACTCGTAGCCGTCGGGCAGGCCGGCGAGCGCGGCGTCCACGCCGGCGACCCGGGCCGCACGCCGTACCCGCTCGTGGTCGACCGGGACGTCGGGTCGGCCGAGGGCGATGTTCCACGTGGCCGTGTACGCGTAGTGGACGAAGTCCTGGAAGATCACCGCCACCTGGGGGCGCACGGCCGCGCCGCGCATCCCGGACAGCGGCCGGTCGCCCCACAGGACGGTGCCCGACGTCGGCTCGTACAGGCCGCCGAGGAGCTTGGCGAGGGTGGTCTTGCCGGAGCCGTTGGCGCCCACCAGGGCCACGACCTCGCCGGGGCGCAGCGCGAGGTCCACGTCGCGCAGCGCCGGTCGCCGCGAGCCCGGGTAGGTGAAGGAGACACCACGGGCGAAGACGCCCGGGAAGGCGGCCGGCGGCTCCTCGCTCCCGGTGGCCGCGCGCGCCGCAGCCCGCCCGTCGGTGAGGAACGCGTGCACGTCGTCGAGGAACAGCCCCGACTCGAAGATCTGCTGGACGCCGCCGAAGATGCCCTGGATCTGCCCCTGGAGCATCCGGACCGCGACCACGGCGGCCCCCGCCTCGGAGAACGTCACCTCGCCGCGCGTGATGAGCCAGGCCAGCACCAGCAGCACGCCCGCGAGCACGACGGCCGCGGCGAGGTTGCCCGCGCCGTTCGTCAGCGCCCGGCGCCGCACGTGGCGGGCGAGGTCGGCCAGGTACGTGCCGTACAGCTCCCGGTAGCGCGCCTGCAGCCACGGGGCCGACTGGAAGGCGCGGATCTCCTTGGCCTCGTCCCGGCTGCTCTGCACGTAGTTGGTGTAGATGCGCTCGCGCTCGTTGGTCGTCTGCGCCACCTTGAACGCGAACTCCAGCCTGCCCTCGCGTCGGCCCGTGACCAGCAGGGGCAGGCCGCCGAGCGCGAGCAGCGGGAGCAGCACGGGGTGCAGCGCGACCAGCGCGGCGCCCACGCCGACCGTGGCGATCGACGACCCGAGGAGGTCGAACATCCCCTGGGTGACCTGGAACGGCCTCGAGAGCGCGTTGACGCGGACCCGCTGCAGACGGTCGTAGAAGGCAGGCGACTCGAAGTGCTCGAGCGGGACGCTCGTCGCGACCTCCTGCACGTCCTCGGCCATCAGTCGCGCCACGTGCTCGCCGAGCACCCGGCGTGCCGAGGCCTGGAGCCCGCCGGCGACCGAGGCGAGACCGGTCAGGGCGGCCAGGGCGAGGACCGGTCCGGTGACCGCCGCGACGCCGCTCGTGCCGTCGGCGAGCGCGAGCAGCACGTCGAGCAGCGCGGAGACGACGAGCACCTGGCCTGCCAGCGCCCCCGCGACGAGGACCTGGAGGACCAGCATCGCGACGAACAGGGGCCGGCTCGCGCGCCAGGACACCTGCAAGGAGCCGCCGAGCAGGCGCAGCAGGCGGCGTCCCCTGCGCTCGTCGCTCTCCGGCGTCCCGCCCACCGCGCTGTCTGCCACCGACCGCTCCGTCCTCCGCCGGGGCCCGGCCCGGCCTCACACACGCTAGCCGCGCCGGGGCGGCAGGAGGACGGTCCGGGCGAGAATTCGCCCGCTGCCGACGCCCCACCGTCGCCGAGCGCTCCCTATCCTGCCGGGATGGGGGCACGACCGACGGTGCGCCGCCCGCTGGCGCAGATCCTGCTCGACTCCGTCGCGCCCTCCGATCGTCCGCCGCCGGGCGCGACGCCCGTCCCTCTCGACGGCATACGGCTCGAGCTCCTGGCCGACGCCGCCCAGGACCACCGGATCCTGCCCGCGGTGGCGAAGCACGTCGCGGGCCGCCCGGACTGCCCCGAGCCGTGGCGTGCGCCGCTGCGGCGCGCTCGCGACGAGCAGGTCGTGCGCCACCTGGGGGCGCTCGCCGAGCTGGCCGTCCTGGGTGCGGCGCTCGACCGCGCCGGGGTGCCGTGGGTGGTGGCCAAGGGGCCGGCGGCGGCCGCGCTCTGGCCCTCGCCGGACATGCGGGAGTACTACGACCTCGACCTGTACGTGCCGCGGGCAGGCTTCCGGGCGGCGGTCGAGGCGCTGGACGCGGCAGGCTGCACGGGCGTCGACCGCAACTGGCCCCTCATGGCGCGCGAGCGGCGCGCGGAGTACGCGATGCGCGGGCCCCTCGGCGTGCACCTCGACCTGCACTGGGACTTCGCCGTGCCGCACGGGCTGCGTCGCAGCTTCCGCACCGACCCCGAGGCGATGATCGCCCGGCGCCGCACGGTGGCGCTGGGCGGCGGACGGGACGTCCCGACGTTCGACCCGGTCGACTCGGTCCTGGTGCTGGCGTTCCACGCGGCTCAGGCGGGTGCGGGGCGGCTCCTGTGGCTCGTCGACGTCGCCGGCGCCGTCGCGGCGTGCGACGGCGCGCGGCAGGAGGTCGGCCCGCGTGCCCGGGCCATGCGGATCGATGCGCCGGTGGCGCTCGTCGTCGACCGCGCCGCGCGGGTGCTCGGTGGCCCGGGCGGTGGGTCGATGGGTGGCACGGGGCTGCGGGCACCGAGCGCGCTGCGGGGCGCCGCCGCCGCGCTCGACCGCCGCCGCGGCGTCCCCGACCTGCCCGGCGACCCGCACCGCGGCGGCCGGCTCTACACCGCCGCCCGGCCGGGGGCAGGGGGGACGGCGACGGCCCTGGTGGGGCACGCCGTCGCGCAACGCCGGATCGAGCGTGCGCTCCGGCGGGGGCTGCCCGACGCCGGGGAGAAGGCGCTGCGCCTCGACGTCCCGGACGCGCGGGCCCGGGAGGACTACCTCCGGTTCGTCGACTCGGGGGTCGGCTGACCGTCTCGCGAGCCCGGCCGACACGCCAGCACCGCCCACGGCGCGACGACCCCGACCAGCAGCAGGGCTCCCACGACGTCGCTGGGCCGGTGCGCCTGGGTCGCGACGTTGGCCCACGCGGCCAGGAGCACGGAGGTCGCGAGCGCCGCCGTCACCCACCCGCCCGGGCGGCGACCGAGCAGGAGGACCACGGCGACGCACGAGGCCGCGAGCGTCGCCGTGTGGGCGCTCGGGAAGGTGTTGTGGAGGTAGCCGTGGGCACCCAGGAAGGGCCGGGGCAGGACGACGTCCCGCAGGACGGTCGCCAGGCCGAGGACGAGGAGCGGGAGACCGCCCACGACGAGGGCGCGCCCGCCCGCTCGCCGCCGCACCGCCACGACGAGGACCGCGACGAGGACGCCCGCGGCGACGACCGGCAGGAGCGCGCGCACCAGACGCGCTGCGCCGGCGAGGATCGGCTCGGGCGCGGTCAGGAGCGCGAGACCCGCGACGTCCGCGCGCTGTCCCGGCTCGGTCAGCACCGCCAGCGCGAAGAGGGCGGCGAGCAGGCCGGCCGACGTGGCGGACACGGCGAGCGCGACCGGGCCGCGGCGTCGTCGGTCGGTCACCCGGCCCGCCGTCCCGGGCGCGTCACCCGATGGCCGCCATGGTGCGGTCCAGCTCCGCCTCGACGTGCCGCGCGATCTCCAGCGACGCGGTGGCGGCGGGCGAGGGCGCGTTGATGACGTGCACCTGCCGGGGCGCGGTGCGCACGAGGAAGTCGTCCACCAGCCGCCCGTCGCGGTGCAGCGCCTGCGCGCGGACGCCGGCCGGGGCGGGGTGCAGGTCGTCGGCGGTGGTGCCGGGCAGCAGCCGTGCGACGGAGGCGGCGAACAGCGTGCGAGAGGCGGAGCGGGCCACCTCGGCCGCGCCGGGCACGAGGTTGCGCCCGGCGAGCCGCCAGAGGCCGGGCCAGGAGGCGGCGTCGACGACGTCGCGCCAGGCGACGTCGCGCCGCCGGTAGCCCTCGCGCGCGAGGGCGAGGACGGCGTTGGGCCCGGCGTGCACGTCGCCGTGCACGCCGCGGGTGAGGTGCACGCCCAGGAACGGGAACCGCGGGTCGGGCACGGGGTAGACGAGGCCGCGCACGCGGTCGGCGGCGCGCGGGGCGAGGTCGAAGTACTCGCCGCGGAACGGCACGATGCGGGCCCCGGGGTCGACGCCGCAGGCCTGCGCCAGCCGGTCGGCGTGCAGGCCGCCGCACACGACGAGGGCGTCGGCGACCAGCTCGTACCCGGCGCGGCTGCCCACCTCCTCGACGTCGGCCCGGACCTGCGTGCCCACCGTGCGCGCGCCGCGCAGCGCGCGGCCGAGCAGCACGACCCCGCCCGCGTCGCGCACCTGGCGCGCGAGGACGGCGCACACGGCGCGGTAGTCGACGACGCCCGTGGACTCGACCCGCAGGGCGCCGACGCACGCGATCTCGGGCTCGTGCTCGCGCGCCTCGACGGGGTCCAGCTCGCGCACGGGCACGCCGTTGGCGGCCCCGCGCTCCGCGAGGGTACGCAGCCGGTCGCGCTCTCCGGCGTCGGTCGCCACGACGAGCTTGCCGGTGACGGCGACGGGCACGTCGTGCTCGGCGGCGAACCGCGTCATGGACGCGGCGCCCGCCGTGCCGAGCCGGGCCTTGAGGCTGCCCGGCGCATAGTACAGCCCGGAGTGGATGACGCCGGAGTTGCGGCCCGTCTGGTGACAGGAGAGCTCGCGCTCCTTCTCGAGGACGGTCACGTCGTCGCCGCGGCGCGCGAGCCGTGCGGCCGTCGCGAGCCCGATGATCCCACCCCCGACGACGACGACCCGCATGCTGCCTCCTCCGGCCGGTGGTGGCGGGCCGGGTCCCTGTCCGGCCCGCCGCTCTCAGGATGTCAGCCCCGGTGCGGCGCGGGGAGGGGTCCCCCGGGTGAACGGTGAGGTGAACCCGCCTGCGCCCGCGTCCTCCGGCATAGTGGGAGGAGCGGGGGCGGCCTGCCCGGCCGTCGCGCCTCGCCGACGAGGAGGAACCCATGACTCACGACGACGGCACGCAGCCGGACCCGGGCGAGCCGCGGCCCGACTCCCCCGGGGCGGCCACGCCGACCGGCGGGGCGGAGCCGCCCCCGGGCCCGTACCAGCAGCCCGAGCCGCGGCCCCAGCCCGGGTACCCGCCGGGCTACGGGGAGCCCGGCTACCCCCCGCCCGGGGCGGGCGCGCCGCAGCCCGGGGACGCGGGCCCGGCTCCGGCGCCGCCGCAGGGGTACCCGCAGCAGCCGTACGCCCAGCCGTACCCGCAGGGGCAGTACGCCCCGCCGTACGCGCCGTCGGCGGGCACGGACGGGTGGTCGATCGCGGCGCTGGTCACGGGCATCCTCGGCCTGGCGGTGATCCCGATCGTGCTGGGGATCATCGGCCTGTCGCGGGTCAACCGCACGGGCCAGCAGGGCAAGGGGCTGGCGATCGCCGGCATCGTGCTGGGCGCGGTCGGGGTCGTCGTGTGGATCCTGGTCCTCGTCTTCGCGGTCGCGCTGGTCTCCCAGCTCGACCCGAGCGACTTCGAGTCGTTCGACGTGTCGATGGCGCTGCCGCTCGCGCTCCCGGGCGCCTGAGAGGAAGTTTCGTTCAACCGTTGCTCCTAATGCCGTCGGAGCCCTACGGTGTCCCCGACGGCGCGCCGACGCGCCGTCGGCCCCGGGCGTCGGCCGAGCCGCCGCCAGGGCCCCACCGATCGCGAGGGAGCGACGATGAGGCAGCGGGTGAGACGGGCGGTCGCCGGTGCGGCGGCCGCGGCGGTGATGGTGAGCGGCGCGGTGGTGACCGGTGTCGTGGGCGCGAGCATGGCGGCGGGGGACGACCCCGTCGTTCTCGAAAACGATTTCGACACGGCGTACGAGCCGTGGGGCCCGCGGGGCGCGGTGACGCTCGAGATCTCGGACGACGCGCGGACGGGCGCCGGGGCGCTGTCCGTCACCGGGCGGACGGCCGAGTGGAACGGGCCGGCGACCGCCGTCGACGGGCTGTTCGCCGCCGGAGGCGACTACGACGTCGAGGCCTGGGTGAAGCTCCCGGCGGGGACGGCGGGCAGCGCGGCCGTGCACTTCACGGTCCAGGAGACGTCGGCCGCGGGCGACGCGTACACCTGGGTGGGCGGCGCCGTCGACGCGACCGCCGACGGCTGGGTGCGCGTCGGCGGCTCCTACACGATGCCCTCGGGCCTCACGGCCGCCCAGCTCTACGTCGAGGCGGCGCCGGTCGGCGGCGCGCACCCGTCGTTCCTCGTGGACGACCTCGTCGTCACGGGCGCGGAGCGCACGTCCCCGCCGGTGCAGGACCTCACCGGCGTCAAGGAGACGGTCGACTTCCCCGTCGGCGTGGCGATCGACCAGCGCGAGACCACGGGCGAGGCGTCGGAGCTGCTGCTGCGGCACTTCGACCAGATCACGGCCGAGAACGGCATGAAGGTGGAGGCCTGGTACGACGCCGAGCACCGGTTCCGGCCGAGCCCCGACGCCGCCGCCCTCATGGACTACGCCGTGGCGAACGACCTGCGCGTGTACGGGCACGTCCTGGCCTGGCACAGCCAGACGCCGGACTGGTTCTTCCAGGCCGAGGACGGCGCGCCGCTGACCACGTCCGAGGCGGACCAGGAGCTCCTGCGTGAGCGGCTGCGCACGCACATCTTCTCCGTCGCCGGGTGGATGTCGGACACCTACGGCGAGTTCGGCGGCGGCGAGAACCCGGTCGCCGCGTTCGACGTCGTCAACGAGGTGGTGAACGACGGCGCGACGAGCGACCCGGACGACGGCCTGCGGCGCAGCGAGTGGTACCGGATCCTCGGCGAGGGCTTCATCGACCTCGCCTTCGAGTACGCGGACGAGGCGTTCAACGACACGTACGCGGCCGAGGGCACGGACCGGCCGGCCACGCTCTTCATCAACGACTACAACACCGAGCAGTCGGGCAAGCAGGACCGCTATCACGCGCTCGTCGAGCGCCTGCTGGCCCGCGGCGTGCCGGTGGACGGCGTCGGCCACCAGTTCCACGTGTCGCTGTCCACGCCGGTCAGCGCGCTGGCCACCGCGCTCGACCGGTTCGCCGACCTGGGCGTCACGCAGGCCGTGACCGAGCTCGACGTGGGGATCGGCAACCCCGCGACCGACGCCAACCTCGTCGACCAGGGCTACTGGTTCCGCGACGCGTTCCGGGTGTTCCGCGAGCGGGCGGACGGCCTGTTCAGCGTCACGGTGTGGGGGCTCACGGACGACCGGTCGTGGCGCGACGACGGCGGCCCGCTCCTGTTCGACGGCGACCGCCAGGCCAAGCCGGCGTACCACGGCGCCGTCGACGGCGACGTCCCCGCGCGGCTGAAGTCGGCCGGCGTGTTCGCCGGCGACGTGCCGCTCGACGGCGACGCCACGACGTCGCCCGTGTGGGACCGGCTGCCGCGGCACACGATCCAGGCGGACGACGGCAGCGGCGAGCCCGTGGCCGACTTCCAGCTGCGCTGGGCGGCCGACCACCTCACGGCGCAGGTACGGGTGACCGACGCCGACCCGGACGACGCGGACGCCGTGACGTTCGACGTCGACGGCGCGACGACCACGGTCGCGCGGGACGGCACGGTGACCGGGCCGGACGGCGCGGCCGCCGTCGTCGAGCCGTCCGACGACGGGTACGTCGTCGTCGCGCACCTGCCGCTGACGGGCGCCGTCGAGGGCGGCACCGCGGGCCTGGACGTCCGCGTCTCCGACGGCGCGACGACGTCCGGCTGGAACACCCCCGGCTCGCTGGGCACCCTCACCCTCCTGGAGGAGTTGAGCTACCTCGAGGTGGCCGAGGCCACGACGGCGCCGCAGGTCGACGGCGTCGTGGACGACGCGTGGGCCGACGCCTCCGCGGTGACCACCGACCGGCAGATCGAGGGCGACGGCGGCGCCACGGCGACCGTGCGCACGCTCTGGTCCGGCGACACCCTGTACGTGCTCGCGGAGGTCGCCGACCCGACCGTGGACGTCAGCGGCTCCGACCCGTGGGTGCAGGACTCGGTCGAGATCTTCCTCGACGCCGGCAACGCCAAGAACGGCACCTACCGGGACGTCGACACGCAGATCCGCGTCAGCGCCGAGAACGTCACGTCGTTCGGCACCGGCGACGAGGCCGCGCAGGCGGCCCGCCTGACGTCGGCGACCGCGGCGGTGGACGGCGGGTACGTCGTCGAGGCGGCGGTCGACCTGCTCGGGGCCGGCGGCGCGGGCACCTTCCACGGCCTGGACTTCCAGGTGAACGACGGCACGGCCGGCGCGCGCACCGCGGTGCGCGACTGGGCCGACCCCACGGGCACGGGCTACCAGTCCACCGCCCGGTGGGGCGTCGGGAGGCTCGTGACGGCGCCGGAGCCCGAGGGGCTCGTCAACGTGGTCGCGCCGGCCGTCGTCCCCGACGACCGGAAGGGCACCGGCCCCGGCGCGCTGCTCGCGGCCGACCCGGGGGAGTGGACCGCGCCCGACGGCGAGCGCGTGCGGTACACCTACCGGTGGCTGCTCGACGGCGAGCCCGTGCGTCGCCCCGGCGTCGACGCCGCGTTCCGCGTGCGCGGCACGGACGTCGGCCACGAGGTGAGCGTCGAGGTGACGGCGCACGCCCGCGGGCTGGACGACGCCACGGCCGTCTCGGCGCCGGTCACCCTCGCGCGGAGGTAGCCGGGTCGCGGCCCGCGCGCCGGCCGGCGGCCCCGCCCTCGCAGGTGGGGCCGCCGGCTGCCGGTCGTGTGGGGGGTCCGGCGAAGACGCCGGTCAGGACGGCCGCGCGGCCCTCGCGGGTGGGTAGCATCGCGGACCGGACGACGGCCGACCGTCCGTGATCCCCGACGAGCCGACAGACGATCCGACCAGGAGGACCATGAGCCAGCCGCGCGGGTACGACGCCCCCGACGCCCCGCACACCCAGGTGATCCCGCCGCGCCAGGACGGCACGTCGGCGCTGCCGGCGACGCAGGCGCTGGGCGGGTACGACGACGGCACGCAGGTGCTGCCGCCGCGCGGGGCGGGCGGTCATGACGAGGGCACGACGGTGCTGCCGTCCACGCAGGAGTTCGGCGGGTACGTCGACGGGACGGCGGTGCTGCCGCGGGCCCAGGCGGGCTCCGGGTACGCCGACGGCACACAGGTGCTGCCGTCCGCGCCGTCGGCCGGCGGGTACGGCGACGGCACGCAGGTGCTGCCGAACGCCGCCCCGCCGCGGCGTACCTCCTCCCGCCCGGTCGGGTCGCTGTCGGCGCCGACCGCGACGCCCGCCCCGCACGCGCCGACGTCCCGCACGGTCGCGCCCCAGCCCGCCGCGCCGGCCCCGCAGGCAGCACCGCAGCCGGCACCGCAAGCGGCCCCGCAGCGCGCGGCCGCCCCGTCGCCGTGGGGTGCGGCGCCCGCGCCCGGGCACGGGGGACCGGGCCGGCCCGCCCCGGAGCCCGTACGCCGCGGCACGGAGCCGACGGCCGTGGCGGCGCTGATCACCGGCATCCTCGGGTTCGTCGTGCCGCTGCTGGGCGTGCTCGCGATCATCCTGGGCGGGATCGGCCTGGACCGGACCCGCCGTCGCCGCTCGGGCGGTCGCGGCATGGCCAAGACGGGCATCGCGTTCGGGTCGATCCAGGTGGTGTTCACGGCGATCGTGGTCATCGCCGGGCTCTGGCTCTGGAACACGTACGGCGACGACATCCAGCAGGCCCTGGACGAGGCGGAGCAGCTCACGCAGACGGACCTGTCCGTCCCGGACCTGCTGCTCGGCGGCCTCACCGGCGACCTCTCCTTCGGCGACCTGCAGGACCTCGCCGGCACCCTCGGCGACGCCGACCAGCTCCAGGAGCTCGGCGGCCAGTGCCAGGCGGGCGACCCCGTCTCCTGCGAGGACCTGCTGGACCGCCTGCCCGACGGCATCCGCGACCAGCTTCCCGAGGACCTGACCAGCCGGATCCCGGGCAGCTGACCGCCGAGGTACTACCTCGCGGGGCGACGTCGGAGGGTCGGCGTAGTCTGGTGCGGCACGCCCGGCACCCCGCCGGTCGCACGGTTCCCCGGCCACGACGTGGCCCCGGAACCCCGTGCGTCCCGGGGAGACCTGGGCCCGTCGTCGTGCCCGCACACCGAGTCACGTCCCGATCGCACCGCGCCGCAGACCTCGCCCGAAGGACCCGCATGAACCTCACCGGCATCGTCCCCGCCCTCCTCGCCGACCCCGGCGCCGCCGCCGCGCTCGAGCACGTCCCGGCGCGCGGCTTCGCGGACGTCGTCGGGCCGGTCGGCGTGCGCGCCCCGCTGCTGGCGGCGGCGGCCGAGCGGCGGCCGCTCGTCGTCGTCACCGCGACGGGGCGCGAGGCCGACGAGCTCGCCGCCTCGGTGCGCGCCTACCTGCCCGACGACCGGGCCGACGACGTCGCGGTGCTGCCCGCGTGGGAGACGCTGCCGCACGAGCGGCTCTCGCCCCGCGCGGACACGGTCGCCAAGCGGCTCGCGGTGTTCCGCCGGCTGGCGCACCCGGACCCCGAGCCCGGCCAGACCGGCCCGGTCCGCCTGCTCGTCATGCCCGCCCGCGCGCTGCTGCAGCCGGTGGTCGAGGGGCTGGGCGAGCTGGTGCCGGTCGAGCTGCACTCCGGCTCGACGGCGGACCTCACGGACGTCGCCGACCGCCTGGTCGGCGCCGCGTACACGCGCGTGGACATGGTCGAGCGCCGCGGCGAGTTCGCCGTCCGCGGCGGCATCCTCGACGTCTTCCCGCCCACCGAGGACCACCCCCTGCGCATCGAGTTCTGGGGCGACGAGGTGACGGAGATCCGCTGGTTCGCCGTCGCTGACCAGCGCTCCCTCGAGATCGCCGAGCAGGGCCTGTGGGCCCCGCCGTGCCGCGAGATCCTCCTGACCGACACGGTGCGCGAGCGCGCGGCCGGCCTCGTGGAGCGCCTCCCCGGCGCGATCGAGATGCTCGACAAGCTGGCTGCGGGCGTCGCGGTCGAGGGCATGGAGTCGCTCGCGCCGGTGCTCGTGGACCGCATGGTCCCGGTGCTCGAGCTGGTGCCCGACGACGCGCTGCTCGTCATCGACGAGCCCGAGCGCGTCCGCCGCCGCGCGCACGACCTCGTCGCCACGACCGAGGAGTTCCTCGCCGCCGCCTGGACGGGCGCCGTCGCCGGCGGGGCCGCGCCGATCGACCTGTCCGCGGCGTCGTTCGAGACGTTCGCCGAGGTGCGCGACGTCGCCGCCCGCCGCGGCCTGGGCTGGTGGACGCTGTCGTCGTTCGCGCTCGACGCGGGCGGCGACGAGGGCACCGTGGCCGAGGCGGAGGTCGACGGCGTCACGACCTTCACGGTCGGGGCGCGCGACGTCGAGTCGTACCGCGGCGACCTGCAGCGCGCGCTGGACGACGTGCAGACGCTGCAGCGCGCCGGCTGGCGGCTGCTGCTCACCACGGAGGGCCACGGCCCGGCCAAGCGCATGGTCGAGCAGCTCTCCGCGCAGGACACGGCCGCTCGCATGGTCGCCGAGCTGGGGGAGGAGCCCGAGGGCGGCGTCGTCCTCGTCGCGCCCGCCCTGGTGGGCAAGGGCTTCGTCGCCACGGACCTGCAGCTCGCGGTGTTCAGCGAGTCCGACCTCACGGGCCGGCAGGGGTCCACCACCCGCGACATGCGCAAGATGCCGAGCCGGCGGCGCAACGTCGTCGACCCGCTGCAGCTGCGCGGCGGCGACTTCGTGGTGCACGAGCAGCACGGCGTGGGCCGGTTCGTCGAGATGGTGCAGCGCACGCTCGGCGCGGGCGCGAACGCGGCGACGCGCGAGTACCTGGTCATCGAGTACGCGTCGTCCAAGCGGGGCCAGCCGGGCGACCGGCTGTTCGTGCCGATGGACCAGCTCGACCAGGTCACGAAGTACACGGGCGGCGAGGCGCCGTCGCTGTCCAAGATGGGCGGCGCGGACTGGAAGAACACCAAGGCGCGCGCCCGCAAGCACGTCAAGGAGATCGCGGGCGAGCTCATCCGCCTGTACTCGGCGCGCATGGCCACCCAGGGGCACTCGTTCGGCCCGGACACCCCCTGGCAGCGGGAGCTGGAGGACGCGTTCGCGTACGTCGAGACGCCCGACCAGCTCGTGACGATCGACGAGGTCAAGGCCGACATGGAGAAGCCGGTCCCGATGGACCGTCTCGTGTGCGGCGACGTCGGCTACGGCAAGACGGAGATCGCGATCCGCGCCGCGTTCAAGGCGGTGCAGGACGGCAAGCAGGTGGCCGTGCTGGTGCCGACGACGCTGCTGGTGCAGCAGCACTTCGACACGTTCTCCGAGCGGTACGCAGGATTCCCCGTGACGGTGCGGGCGCTGTCCCGCTTCCAGTCGGACAAGGAGTCGGCCGAGACGGTGGAGGACCTCGCGAAGGGCGCCGTGGACATCGTCATCGGCACGCACCGCCTGCTCACCGGGTCGGTGCGGTTCAAGGACCTGGGCCTCGTGATCGTCGACGAGGAGCAGCGGTTCGGCGTCGAGCACAAGGAGACGCTCAAGCAGCTGCGCACCAACGTGGACGTGCTGGCGATGTCCGCGACGCCGATCCCGCGCACGCTCGAGATGGCGGTGACCGGCATCCGCGAGATGTCGACCCTCGCCACGCCTCCGGAGGAGCGGCACCCCGTGCTCACCTACGTGGGCGCGTACGAGGAGAAGCAGATCGCCGCCGCCGTCCGCCGCGAGCTGCTGCGCGAGGGCCAGGTCTTCTACGTGCACAACAAGGTGGAGACCATCCAGAAGACGGCGTCGCGCCTGGCGGAGCTCGTCCCCGAGGCCCGTATCGGCGTGGCCCACGGCAAGATGAGCGAGCACCAGCTGGACCAGGTGATCCGCGCCTTCTGGGAGAAGGAGCTGGACGTGCTGGTCTGCACGACGATCATCGAGACCGGCCTGGACATCTCCAACGCCAACACCCTGATCCTGGAGCGCGCCGACGTGCTCGGCCTGTCGCAGCTGCACCAGCTGCGCGGCCGCGTGGGCCGCGGGCGGGAGCGCGCGTACGCGTACTTCCTCTACCCGCCGGAGCGGCCGCTCACCGACACCGCGCACGACCGGCTCTCCACGATGGCCGCGCACACCGACCTCGGCGCGGGCATGCAGATCGCCATGAAGGACCTGGAGATCCGGGGCGCGGGCAACCTGCTGGGCGGCGAGCAGTCCGGCCACATCGCGGGGGTCGGCTTCGACCTCTACGTGCGCATGGTGGGCGAGGCCGTGGCCGCGTTCCGCGGCGAGCGCGAGGAGGAGCAGCCCGAGGTCACCATCGAGCTCCCCGTGGACGCTCACCTGCCCGAGTCGTTCATCGCGACCGAGCGGCTTCGCCTCGAGGCGTACAAGAAGATCGCGGCCGCGCAGGACGCGACCGAGCTCGCGGAGGTGCGCGCCGAGCTCGTGGACCGCTACGGCAAGCTCCCCGACGTCGCCTCTGCGCTGTTCGACGTCGCGGACTTCCGCAACCACGCCCGCCGCGCCGGCCTCACGGACGTCACGGCGCAGGGCAAGTTCGTGCGGTTCGCGCCGGTGGACCTCGCGGAGTCGGCGCAGCTGCGGCTCAAGCGGCTGTACCCGGGCACGATCCTCAAGCCCGCGATCCGCGCCTTCCTCGTGCCCTTCCCGACGACGGCGCGCATCGGCGGCCGCCCCCTGCGCGGGGCGGAGGTGCTCGCGTGGGCGCGGCAGCTCATCGACGCGGTGGTCCTGGGCGAGGTCTCGGCCGCCGCCTCGGTCGGCACCTCCTCGCCGAGGTAGTCATGGTCCCGCCGAGGTAGTACGTGTCCTACCTCGGCGAGACGAGACTCCCTCGGCGAGCGCGTCAGACGCCCGGGCGGTTGCCGTCCGGGATGGTGATGGGCGTCGTCGTGCCCGACTGGCCCTTGTTGAGGAACGCCATGCCCAGGGCCTTGACGAACTTGTCGAACAGCCCGAACGAGTTCGGCGCCACCGGAAGCAGGCCCTCGCGGAAGGCGACGTACGCGGGCCACACGGAGCGGATCAGCGCCCGCGACGCCCAGTCGCGCCGCAGGTCCAGCCAGTCGGCGATGTCGTCGCCGAGCTGGTAGATGACGAACTCGTTGAGGAACCCGCGGGTGACGCCGAGGTCGACCTGGGCGGTCAGGCCGAGGAGGACCTCGGCGAGGTCCCGGCCCTCCGGCGTGGGCGCGAGCAGCGGCGTGAGCACCTGGTCGGACTGGGCGTGCGCGTCGGCCCAGGTCGCGGGGATGTACTCGTCCCGCACGCCGAGCAGGTGGAGCGCCACCTGCCAGTGGTGCAGGAACGCCTCCTCGTCCGCCGCGGACATCCGGACGCCCCACTTCTTCATGGTGCGGTGGGCGAACGTCCCGGTGCTGTGGAACGTCACGAGGATGTCCATGTTGCTGATCGGGATCGTCTCGTCGGCGACGGCCTTCCAGTACGGCGACTGCGGCAGCAGGTGCCGCACGGCCGCGTGCACGAGGCGCGTCTTGTTCGCGGTGACGATCATCTGGCCGTCGGGCTCGTAGGCGTTCCGGTCGGTGAGGTCGTAGCCGAACGTGAAGGTCTTCGCCGCGCGGTCCTGCATGTCGGCGCCGCCCTTGGACCAGTACACGGACTTCGCCTCGCGGGGGATGACGGTGCTCATGATGCCGCCGCCCAGCCCGTAGATGACGAAGAGGTACAGGTCCTTGCGGCGGTTGAAGTCGGCCGCACGGCGCAGCTTCTCCATGTCTGCCCAGGCGGGCAGCCGTGCCTCGCGGCCCAGGAAGCCGGCGAGCTCCGAGGGCAGGCCGGCCGGTACCGGATGGTCGTTGTCCACCCACGGGAGGATGGCGTCGTTGACCGCGGGCACCTGGCCGGCGTCGATCACCGACGCCATGATCGCGTCGATCTCGTCGTCCCAGACCCACAGGGGGTCGACGCCGGTGCCGCTGCGCGCCACCGATCGCGTGGGCGACCAGGACCAGGCGACGCCTGGGGCCGCCGCGCTCGTCAGGCCGAGAGCCGCGCCCAGGGTCAGCAGGGTGCGTCTGTTCATGTCGTTCACGGGACCACCTGTTTCCGACGGGGACGGGGCCCCGCGGCGGCATCGTCGTCGACGCCGTCCGGGGGCGGGGCGCCCGCCCGGGACCGATGTGACTGGCCGTTCACTTGTGATTCGTCGTTAACATATGACCGTTGGCGGCGCGGCACAACCCCTCGTCAGAGCACAGGCCTCGCACGGTGGGCCTCGAGCTCGAGCTCGAGCTCGAGCGTCGCGTCAGCCGAACGACTGCGCCGTCGCGTGCTCCACCTCGACGAGGACGGCCACGCGCTCCTCGCCGCGCGGGTAGTCGGCGCCGGTGTGCGCACGGGCGATCCTGTCGACGACGGCCCACCCGCTGTCGCCGTCGAGCACCCGCACCACGTGGCCGCGCAGCATGGCCATCTCCCAGGGGCGCTCGGTGTGCGTCACGGACACGGCGACGCGCGGGTCGCGCTCCACGTTGCGCGCCTTCTGCGAGCGCGGGCCCGTGAGGAACGCGAGGAGGTCGCCCTCCCACGACACCCACAGCGGCACGCTGTGCGGCGAACCGTCGGCCAGCAGCGTCGCCAGGTGCGCCACGTGGGGCTCGGCGACGAGGCGGCGGGCGGTCTCCGGCAGGTGGGCGGGGCCGGGCAGGGGGTCGGGCAGCGGATCGGTTCCGGGTGCGGTCGTCATGGCGGGTCGACCTCCGCGGGGGCCGGGAATGATCGCTGGCGCCCGGCCCGGGTGGATTTGCCGCCTCGCCAGGTGGCGAGCGGAATCCGTTCCTAGCATGAGGAGCGGACGGCGCGGCGCGGGGCCGACCGCGCCCTCCGCGAGGACCCGCGACCGCGGGCCGGCACGCGACGGACGGGGACGCGATGAGCGGGACGACCGACGACGGGCGCGGCGGCGCGGGGGCGCCGCAGGACGCGGCGGCGCGCCTGGCCGCGCTCGAGCGGGAGAACGCCGAGCTGCGCGCGCGGCTCGCGGCCGGTGGCCAGCCGGTGCTCGTCGCGGCCGCGCCGCCCGCGCCCCGCGAGCCGCGCCACCGGGGCCGGGCGGCGGCCGCCGTCGTCCTCGTCGTCCTCGGGGCGCTGCTCGCGCCGGTCGCCGTGATCGCGGCCTGGGCCGAGCGCACCCTCACCGACACGGACCGGTACGTCGCGACGGTCGGGCCGATCGCCGCGGACCCCGCGATCCAGGGCGCCGTCGCCGGCCGGCTCACCGACGTCGTGATGGAGCAGATCGACGTGAGCGCCATCGTCGGCACGGTCGTCGACGGGCTGGAGGAGCGGGGCGTCGGGCCGCGGGCCACCGAGGCGCTGACGCAGCTCGAGGGGCCGCTGACCAGCGGCGTCGAGTCCTTCGTGCGCCGCGCGGCCGACGGCGTCGTGACCAGCGACGCGTTCGAGGACGCCTGGGTGCAGGCCAACCGGGTGGCGCACCAGCAGCTCGTCGCGACGATGCGCGGCGAGGGCGGGGAGCTGCTGCAGATCGGGCAGGACGGCCAGCTCACCATCCAGCTCTCCGGGATGATCGACCTGCTCAAGCAGCGGCTCGTCGACCGGGGCCTGGGCGTCGCGGCGCGGATCCCGGAGGTGAACGCGACGTTCACGCTCATGCAGACGTCGCAGCTGGTGCAGGTGCAGAACCGGTACGCGCAGGTGGTGGCGCTGGGGACGTGGCTGCCGTGGATCTCGCTCGGTCTGCTGGCCGCGGGCGTGCTGGTCGCGCGGCACAAGTCGCGCACCCTGGTCGTGGCGGGTCTGGCGCTCGCGGCCTCGATGGTGGTCCTGGCGATCGGCCTCGCGATCGGACGGGGGATCTACCTCGACGCGCTGAAGGACGTGGTGCTGCGGCTCGACGCGGCCGAGGTGCTGTTCGACCAGGTCGTGTCGTTCCTGAGGGTCACGCTGCGGACGATCGGCGTGCTCGGCCTCGTCGTCGCGATCGTCGCGTACCTGGGCGGGAGCAGCGCGTCGGCGCGGTCGCTGCGCGCGGGCGCGGGCCGCGGGTTCGCGCGGCTGCGCGACTACGGCGAGGGGCGCGGGGTGTCGACCGGGCCGGTGGGCGACTGGCTGGGCCGGTACCGCACGCTGGTCCGCGTGACGATCATCGTCGCCGCGGCCCTGGTGCTCCTGCTCGCGGGCAGTCCCACGCCGGGGCTCATCATCGGCACGGCGCTGGTGGCGGGCGTCCTCATCGCGCTGCTGGAGCTGGTGGCACGTCCGCCCCGGCCCGACGTCCCCGCCGCGGACGACACGGTCGGCCCGCCCGACCTGCCCGCCGCGGCCCGACCCACCCACTGAACCCTTCGAGCAAGCGATCTGTCGCGCCATCCCGACGGG